>DATABK010000238.1:0-5226 GCA_036259695.1 Actinomycetes bacterium
ACCACGGTGAAGTCCCCGCCCACGTAGATCCTGGTCCCGGCGGGGGAGACCTTGAGGGCCCTGACGACGCCGTTGGCGCTCGGGTTCCAGCTCAGCAGGTTGCCGCTGGCGGCGTCGCAGGCGGCCAGCCGGCTGCGGGGCTGCCCGTCGACCGAGGTGAAGCTGCCGCCCAGGTAGACGGTGCCGCCCAGGTAGGCGACGGCGTTGACCCGCCCGTCGTTGGCGTCACAGGTCCCGTCGTCGGGGTTGGCGCTGACCACGGCCCCGGCCGGGCCGGAGAGGGCCACGGACAGGGCGACCGCGCTGACCACCGCCAGCAGCAGGGCCAGCGCCGGGAACAGTCGTGCGCGAACAGCCATGGGTGAAGCCCCCCTTGCTCTGGTCGGCGTCTCAAGCCGCGCGGAGCCTACTCAGCCAGACCCGCCGACCGCCAATCGTGCTCGCAGGGCGGCCAGCTGCTCGCCCGGTACGGCGACGTTGCCGCCGGTGCCGCTGCCGACGCGGACGTCCGGCTTGTGGCGGCCGTGGTAGTCGGACCCGCCGGTGGCCAGCAGCCCGCGCCGCTCGACCAGGGCGGCCAGGGACCGGCGGAGGTCGGCGTCGTGCTGGGAGTGCCAGACCTCGACCCCGTCGACCCCGGCCTCCAGGGCCTCGCCGACGACCCGGTCGCGCTCGGCGTCGGCCAGCCGGCCCGGGTGGGCCAGGACCGCCACCCCGCCCGCCTTGGCCGCCAGGGCGACCGCGTCGGTCACCGACACGCTCGGGGCGGGCACGTACGCGGGCCGGCCCGAGGACAGGTAGCGGTCGAACGCCTCGGCCACGTCGGCCACCGCCCCCCTGGCGATCAGGGCCCGGGCGAAGTGGGCCCGGGAGAGGACGCTGCCTCCGGCGACCTCGACGGCGTCGGCGTGGCCGACCCCACAGAGCCGCTCCAGCCGCTCCCCGATGGCCAGGTTGCGCTCCTCCCGGCCCCGCCGGGCGACCTCGACGGCGTCGGCCAGGTCCGGCTCGAGCAGCCCCTCGCCGTACAGCAGGACGTGGACCACCCGGTCGCCGACGGTGGCCGTGACCTCGCAGCCGGCCAGCACCTCGACCCCGAGGCGCTCCCCGGCCGCCCTGGCCTCGGCCACCGCGGCCACGGTGTCGTGGTCGGTGACGGCCAGGGTCCCGACCCCGGCCGCGGCGGCGGCGGCGACCAGCTCGCCGGGCCGGTCGCTGCCGTCGCTGGCCAGGGTGTGGGCGTGCAGGTCAATCAAAGGGTGTCCACTCCCACTGGTCATCGCTGTTATCGGTCGGACGCACTGGTGAGACGGTTGGTCTCCAGCCAAGCGATGACCTGAGCGACCGACTCGTCGACGCTCTCGGCCTCGGTGTGCAGCACAATCTCGGGGTCCAGCGGCGGCTCGTAGGGGTCGGAGACGCCGGTGAAGTGCTTGATCTCGCCGGCCAGGGCCTTGGCGTACAGACCCTTGACGTCGCGTTCGGCGCAGGTCGCGACGGGCGCGGCCACATAGACCTCGACGAAGTTGTCAACCGAGCTTCTGACCCGGTCGCGGGCCTCCCGGTAGGGGGAGATGGCCGCCACCAGCACGGCCACGCCGTGCTTGGACAGCTTGCCGGCGACATAGCCGATGCGGGCGATGTTGGTGTCGCGATCCTCCCGGCTGAAGCCGAGACCCTGGCAGAGGTTGGTCCGGACCTCGTCGCCGTCGAGCAGCTCGACCCGGTGGCCACGCTCGGCCAGGGCGGGGCCGAGCTTGGCGGCCACGGTCGACTTGCCCGCGCCGGACAGGCCGGTGAGCCAGAGTACGAAGCCGGTGTCGTTCGTCATCAACGCTGCGCCTTTCGTCGGTGATTGATTAGGAATGCGGGCCCTCAGGAGCGGTAGGCCTCGATCAGCAGCTCGGCCACCTCGGCCCGGGAGAACTCGGGTGGCGGTAGCTGCCCGGCGGCCAGCATGGAACGTACCTGGGTGCCGGAGAGAGCGACGTGGTCCTCGTCGGGGTGCGGGCAGGTCTTGCCGGTGGCCATGGCCAAACAGCGCCGGCAGTAGAAGGCGTTGTCGAACCGGAGCGGGGTGATGCCCAGGTCGTCCTCGGGCAGCGAGGCGATCAGCTCCTGAGCCTCGAAGGGGCCGTAGTAGCTGCCGACGCCGGCATGGTCGCGGCCGACGATGAAATGCGTGCAACCGTAGTTCTTGCGGACCAGCGCATGCAGGATGGCTTCGCGAGGGCCGGCGTAGCGCATGGGGGCGACCAGGGCGGCCAGCAGGACCCGCTCGGGCGGGAAGTAGCCGAGCACGGCCTCATAGGCCCGCATCCGGACGTCGGCAGGCACGTCGCCCTCTTTGGTGGGACCGACCAGCGGGTGCAGCAGTAGCCCGTCGACCATCTCCAGGGCGCACTTCATCAAGTACTCGTGGGCCCGGTGGACCGGGTTGCGGGTCTGGAAGCCGACCACCGTGCGCCAGCCGCTGGACTGGAAGGCGGCTCGGGTCTCGGCCGGGGTCAGGGCGCGGGCCCCCACCGGCCCCTCCAGCGGCTCTACCAACGCCCGGATCGGGCCGGCCCCCGCCCGGGCCGGCGATCCGAGGACGCGCGCCACCCCTGGGTGGGCCGGGTCGGTGGTGCCGTAGACCAGCTCGGCCTCGGTGGCCCGGTCGCGCTCGAAGACCTCCTCGACCTCGAGCGTTCCCAGCAGCCCGCCCTGTTGGCTCCGGAGTAGCAGTTGGCCGGCGTCGACCCGAACCTCGTCAGGGATGCCCAGACAGACCGGGATCGACCACAGGGTGCCGTCCGGCAGCCGCATGGCCTCGGTGACCGCCTCGTGCTCCTTGGCCCCCATGAACCCCGTCAGCGGGCTGTAGGCGCCGGTCGCCAGCGCCCGCAGGTCGGCCGCCTCAGCCGGGGTCAGCGGGAGGGCGGGAAGCGGGCTGGACTCCAGCGCCCTCGCCTCCTCGGGGTCGAGGCGCCGGTCCACGAGCTGGCCACCATGCGGCAGGCCACGACGCGGATCGATCAATGTCTTCTCGCTCAGTGTCACCTAGGTGCTCTCCTTCAACCTGTTCAGGCCGGCCCGCCCTGGGTCAGCTCAAGCTCCGTCGATTGCTGCATGGCAAAGGTGGCCGCCTCCAGCTTGGAGTGCATGCCAAGCTTCTCCAGGATGTTCTGGATGTGGGTGCGCACAGTGTGCTGGCTGATGAACAGCTCACCGGCAATCCGGGTGTTGTCCCAGCCGCGGCTGAGCAGGGACAACACCTGACGCTCGCGTGGCGAGAGGCGGGAGATCAGCGAGTCGGTGGTGCGGCCTGCGCTGGCCATGCGGCGGGTCACCTCCAGCAACATACTCCTGGGAACGGCCGCTTCCCCGGCCATCACGGCGCTGGTGACTCGCAGAACGGTGGCGGCGCCATGGGTCTTGCCGACCACGCCAGCGGCCCCGGCACGGATAGCGGCCAGGAGCAGGTCCGGGTCACGGTCGTCGCCGAGGACGACGACTTTGACCTCCGGATGGGCCTCCAGAATCTGCACGACGAGAGACGGCGACCCCACGAGGCCGAGGCTGGCGTCGACCAGCACAAGATCCGGACGCAGCCGGCTGACCACGGTAAAGGTTTCCGTCACCGACGAGCAGCGGCCTACCACCTGGTGGGTTGTCCCACGAGAGAGCAACGCCTCCAGCGCCTCATTGAACAGTGGCTGTGAATCAGCGAGCAGCACACTTGCCATGCGTGTCCTCGACCTCCACATGAGCCGCTTCCTGCCCCAACTCTGGCCGATCGGCGTCTACCCGGGGTACTACAACGGCAGTAAGTCGCCCTACGGAAGTCGACGCCTCTTTCCATTCTCTGAAGGCCCGATCTGCCGTAGTCGTCGACAAAATCCACCCTAAGGCAATTGCGTTTCAAGGCCGAATTGTTCATGCGAGTGCACTACCGTAGTCAATTTTTCGGATGTGCGTATTGGCCCAAACGCAGTACGGTGGCGATTCACCGGGGGTGCACAGGGGGGCTGCTTGGTCGCTTCTTTTTTCTCAGCCTGCACGGCCAGTTGCGCGGGCGCCCAGGCAGGCAACCATCGGTCGGCGCCGGATGATGTCGCCATGCTCGCACATGAATTGCGCCGCCGGCTGGCGGCCGTCCGGGTCGCCGGCGAGGCGATCGCCACCCTGCGCACCCAGGGCCACGACACCACACCCATGCTGGACCTCCTCCTGGCCGAGGTCGCCGACCTGGACGAGCTGGCCGGCGAGGTCCTCGGCGACCGGCCTGAGGCGGGCGTGCCCGACGTGGCCGCGACCGTGCAGGCGGCCGCCCGGACCGTGGCCGTGGCCCGGGGGGCGACCGTGCGGGTCCAGGCCGGCGTCCAGGCCGAGCTCGAGGCCAGCCCGACCATGCTCCGCCAGGCGATCGAGAACCTGATCGACAACGCGGCCACCCACGGCGGCCCCGACGGGGTCGAGGTCGACGTCCGCGCCGACCAGGCCGCCGGCCAGGTCGAGGTGGTCGTGGCCGACCGCGGCGGCGGCGCCGGGGAGCCCAGCGGCCACGGCATCGGGCTGTTCGTGGTCCGCCGGTTCCTGGACGAGGCCGGGGGCCGCTCCTGGGTGGCGCCCCGGGAGGGCGGCGGCACCATGGTCGGGCTGCGCCTGCCGCTGCGGCCCGAGGCCGAACCGGATCAGTTGGACACCGCCGTCAACACCTGACGGCGAGCTCGGGGGGGAAGAAGTGGCACTGCGGCAACCGGTCCGGGTCGTGCTGGCCGACGACCACGACGCCTTCGTGGAGGGCCTCGGCATGGTCCTGTCGGCCGAGGGCGACCTCGAGATCGTCGCCCTGGCCGGCGACGGCGCCTCCACCATCCAGGCCGTCCAGACCCACCACCCCGACGTGCTGGTGGTCGACACCGAGATGCCCGGGCCGACCGTCACCGAGCTGGTCCGCCTGGTCGGCCAGGCCGACCCGGCGACCCGGGTGCTGCTGCTGGCCGAGGACACCCACTCCCGCCCCACCGGCCCGCCCGGCATGAGCCGGGCCGCCTCAGCCCGCGAGCTGGCCGAGGCCATCCGGGCCGTCGCCGCCGGCTTCCGACTGGTGGCGGCCGACCCGCCAGCCCCCCGACCCACGGCGTACACGGGGAGCGCGGGGCCCGCGGGGAGCCTGGGGCGCGCGGGGAGCGTGGGCTACGGGGGGAGCGTGGGCTACGGGGGGAGCCTGGGGCGCGCGGC
>DATABK010000239.1:0-2892 GCA_036259695.1 Actinomycetes bacterium
GGACGATCAGCTTGTCGTTCGCCTTGCTCTTGCGACGGGTCCGGCCCTCGGGCTTGCCCTTCGGGTTCACCGGGTGGCGGCCGCCGGAGCTCTTGCCCTCGCCGCCGCCCAGCGGGTGGTCGACCGGGTTCATGGCCACCCCGCGGGTGGCCGGGCGCTTGCCCTTCCAGCGGTTGCGGCCGGCCTTGCCCCAGCTGATCAGCTCCTGCTCGGCGTTGCCGACCTCGCCCACGGTGGCCCGGCAGGTGGTCAGGACCTGGCGGATCTCCCCCGAGGGCATCCGCAGGGTGGCCAGGGTGCCCTCCTTGGCCAGCAGCTGGATGCCCGACCCGGCCGAGCGGCCCAGCTTGGCCCCGCCGCCCGGGCGCAGCTCGACGTTGTGGACGATGGTGCCGACCGGGATGTTCTTGATCGGCAGGGCGTTGCCCGGCTTGATGTCGGCGCCCTCGCCCGACTCGACGATGTCGCCGACCTTGAGGCGGGTCGGGGCGAGGATGTAGCGCTTCTCCCCGTCCCGGTAGTGGAGCAGGGCGAGCCGGGCGGTGCGGTTGGGGTCGTACTCGATCGCCGCCACCTTGGCCGGCACGCCGTCCTTGGTCCGGCGGAAGTCGACGACCCGGTAGCGCTGCTTGTGGCCGCCGCCCTGGTGGCGCGCGGTGATGCGCCCGTGGACGTTGCGGCCACCCTTCTTCGGGCTCGGTGCCAGCAGCGCCTTCTCGGGGGTCGACTTGGTGACCTCCGCGAAGTCGGCCACCGAGCTGCCCCGCCGTCCCGGCGTGGTTGGCTTGTGCTTACGGATGCCCATGGCTACCTGGCCTCGAAGATCTCGATCTTGTCGTCGGGGTGGAGGGTGACCAGCGCCCGCTTGGTCGCCTTGCGCACCCCGAGGGTGCGGCGGGTCCGCTTGCGCTTGCCCTTGCGGTGCAGGGTGTTCACGTTCGCGACCCGGACGGAGAAGATGGCCTGGATGGCCTCCTTGATCTCCGTCTTGTTGGCGTCGGGGTCGACGATGAAGGTGTAGGTGTTCTCGTCCAGCAGGGCGTAGGACTTCTCGCTGACCACCGGCTTGTAGATGACGTCACGGGGGTTCTTGCTCACTTGGCGTCACCCTCCTCCAGCACCAGCTCCTCGTCGGCCGGCTGGTCGGTCGTGGACCGGCCACAGAAGGCGTCGAGCGAGTCGCGGGTGAACACGACGGCGTCGCTGTTGAGCACGTCGTAGGTGTTGAGCTGGTCGAAGGTGATCAGGTGGACGGCCGGCAGGTTGCGGAAGCTCTTGATCGCCGCCTCCTCGAGGCCGTCGACCACGAACAGCAGCTTGCGACCCCCGAGCCCGATCGTGTCCAGGAGCTCGACCGCCCTGGCCGTCTTGGGGGCGTCGAAGTCCAGGCCGTCCAGCACGACCAGGTTGCCCCCGGCGTGCCGGTCGGTCAGCGCCGACCGCAGGGCCAGCACCTTCTCCTTCTTGTTGACCCGGATGCTGTGGTCGCGGGGCGTGGGCCCGAAGACCACGCCACCGCCGCGCCACTGCGGCGCCCGGATCGAGCCCTGGCGGGCCCGGCCTGTCCCCTTCTGGCGCCAGGGCTTCTTGCCCCCGCCGCGGACCTCGGCCCGGGTCTTGGTCGAGTGGGTGCCGGCCCGGGCGGCGGCGAGCTGGGCTCGCACCACCCGGTGCATCACCGGCACGTTGACCTGGACCCCGAAGATCTCCTCGGGCAGGTCGACCGAGCCGGCCTTCTTGCCGCCGGCGTTGAGGACGTCGACTCTGGCCATCAGCCGGTCACCGCCTTCACCGAGCTGCGCACCATGACCAGGCCGCGCTTGGGTCCGGGGACGGCCCCGCGGACCAGCAGCTGGTTGCGGTCGGGGTCGGCCTTGACGACCTCGAGGTTGAGGACGGTGACCCGCTGGTTGCCCATGTGGCCGGCCATCCGCATCCCCTTGAAGACCCGGGCCGGGGTGGCGCAGGCGCCGATCGACCCGGGCGAGCGGTGCTTTCGCTCGGTACCGTGAGAGGCGGACAGGCCCTTGAAGCCGTGCCGCTTCATCACGCCGGCGAAGCCCTTGCCCTTGGACACGCCGACCACGTCGACCCGGTCGCCCGGGGCGAACACGTCGGCCTTGAGCTCCTGGCCGGGGCTGTACTCGCCGGCGTCGGCGGTGCGCAGCTCGACCAGGTGGCGCCGGGCCTCGACGCCGGCCTTGGCGAAGTGACCAGCTCTCGGCTTGTTGACCCGCTTCGGCTTGACGTCACCGAAGGCGAGCTGGACGGCCGAGTAGCCGTCGCGCTCGGGCGACTTCACCTGGGTGACCGTGTTCGGCCCGGCCTGGATGACCGTGACCGGCACGACCCGGGCGTTCTCGTCGAAGATCTGGGTCATGCCCAGCTTGGCGCCGAGGAGGCCCTTGAAGGTGGCTGTCCTTGTCATAGCTTGATCTCGATGTCCACGCCGGCTGGGAGGTCCAGGCGCATCAGGCTGTCAACGGTCTTGGGCGTCGGGTCGAGGATGTCGATGAGCCGCTTGTGGGTGCGCATCTCGAAGTGCTCACGCGAGTCCTTGTCCTTGTGGGGACTGCGGATCACGCAGTAGACCGACTTCTCGGTGGGCAGGGGGACCGGCCCTGCCGTGCGCGCACCCGTCCGGGTCACCGTGTCGACGATCTTGCGTGCCGACTGGTCGATGATCTCGTGGTCGTACGCCTTCAGGCGGATACGGATCTTCTGGTTCATCGCAGCGTCGCCAGGCCCTTACTACTTGAGGATTTTGATGACGCGGCCGGCGCCGACGGTCCGGCCACCCTCACGGATGGCGAACCGTAGCCCCTCGGCCATGGCGATCGGCTGGATCAGCTTGACCGTCATCTCGGTGTTGTCCCCCGGCATGGCCATCTC
>DATABK010000240.1:0-6188 GCA_036259695.1 Actinomycetes bacterium
CCCTGCGGGCCGTCGACGCCGACAAGCCGGTGCTGGCCGCCGGCTTCCCGACCCCGACCAACCTCCTCCTGAGCAGCACCGGCCGGCGGCTCGGGGCCGCCAGCAACGGCGGGCGGCCTCGGTGAGGAAGTGGAGGATCACCTCGAGCTGGTCGTCGGTGTAGGTGGCGAAGAGCTCCTGGAGCGACCGGATCCAGTCGCCGAACAGGGGGGCGACCCGGGCGTACAGCCGCTCGACGTCGACCTCGACCAGGACGCTGCGCCGGTCGTCGGGGTTGGGGATCCGGCGGGCGAAGCCCTTGCGCTCCAGCCGGTTGACCAGGCCGGTGACCGACGCCGGGGCCAGGCCGGTCTGCCTGGCCAGCTCCCCGGCGGTCAGCGGCCCCGCGCGTTCCAGCAGGTCGAGAGCCTTCTCCTCGCTGGCGTTGAGTCCCTGCCGGGCGGCCACGGCGGTGTGGAACATCACCGTGGCCACGCTGGACGCCCGCCCGGCCAGGGCCAGGCGCTCCAGCAGTTCGGCCCGCCGGCCGGACGGGGCCGGCCCGCCGTCGGGGATCGCGGGGGTTGCCATGACCACCAGTCTATCCTATATTTAGTTCGTACAAACGAAATAGTTGGAGGACAGTGAGATGCGCAAGGTCCTGATCGCCGGGGGCGGCATCGCCGGCCCGGTCACCGCCATGGCACTCCAGCGTGCCGGCATCGACGCCGAGGTCTTCGAGGCCCACCGGCCCGGCACCGGCGACGCCGGCTCCTACCTGACCGTGGCCACCAACGGCCTCGACGCCCTGCGGGCCGTCGACGCCGACAAGCCGGTGCTGGCCGCCGGCTTCCCGACCCCGACCAACCTCCTCCTGAGCAGCACCGGCCGGCGGCTCGGGGCCGCCAGCAACGGCGGGCGGCTGGCCGACGGGACCGTGAGCCACACCATCAAGCGGGCCCGGCTGTACCAGGCCCTGCACGAGGAGGCGGCCGCCCGCGACATCGGTGTCCAGTACGGCAAGCGGCTGGTCGGGGCCGAGCCGGCGGCCGGCGGCGGCGTGGTCGCGGCCTTCGAGGACGGCACCCGGGCGACCGGGGACCTGCTGGTCGGCGCCGACGGGGTCCACTCGCCGACCCGCCGGCTGCTCGACCGGGCCGCCCCCAGCCCTCGCTACGTCGGGCTGGTCAACTTCGGCGGCTACACCCCCGGCGGGGGCGGCGCGCCCGGGGTGTGGCACATGATCTTCGGCCGGCGGGCGTTCTTCGGCCACGTGGCCGACCCCGACGGCGGTACGGTCTGGTTCGCCAACGTCCCCCGGCCCGCGGTGACCCCGGCCGAGCGGGCGGCCACCACCGCCGAGCAGTGGCAGCGCCAGCTGATCGACCTGTTCGCTGGCGACGCCGGTCCGGCCAGGGACCTGATCGCCGCCGGCCACCTGGAGCTGGCCGGCGACAGCACCCACGACCTGCCGTCGGTGCCGGTCTGGCACCGGGGCCCGATGGTGATCGTGGGCGACGCCGCCCACGCCCCGTCCCCGACCTCGGGGCAGGGCGCCTCCATGGCCGCCGAGGACGCCGTGGTGCTGGCCAAGTGCCTGCGCGACCTGGCTGACATCCCCCAGGCCCTGGCCGCCTACGAGGGGCTGCGCCGCCAGCGGGTCGAGCGCATCGTCGCCCAGGGCGCCAGGACCGGCAGCGCCAAGACCCCCGGCCCGGTCGGCCGGGCCCTGCGGGACCTGGCCCTGCCCCTGATCTTCAAGCTGCTCGTCAGCGACCGCTCGATGGCCTGGATCTACAACCACCACATCGACTGGGACACCCCGGTTCCCGCCCCGGCCCAGCCGGCCTGACGGCTAGCCCGGCCGCTCAGCGCCGGCTCGGGCGTCGCCGAGGTATTCCACAGCGTCCGACGCCGACCGGGCAGGTTCACCCCTGGGTCCCTTACCGGGGTGGCCGGGTGGCGGCGAACAGCTCGTAGGTGCCGGGCTCAAGCTCCGAGTGCTCGACCGGGACCGCCCTGGCCTCGAAGCCGGTCTCCTCCAGGAGCTGCAGCCAGGTGCCCCTGGGGAACAGGCCCTCGACGTGGCGGTCGTGGGCCACCCGGACCGAGCCGTCGGCGTCGCGCAGCAGGTAGGCGTAGTCGACGGTGTAGGTGGTGTCGAGCGGGTCGGGGTCCCAGGTCCACTCCAGGAAGCGGGCGGCCCGCCCGTCGCCGTCGTGGCCGCCCCAGTCGGTGCCGGTGCGGAAGGTCTCCCGCAGGTGGTCGGGGGCGAACAGGGCCGCCCCGCCCGGCCGGCAGTGGACGAAGGCAGTCTCCATCACCATCCGGAGGTCGTCCTCGGAGGTCATGTAGGCGATGGCGTCGTGGACGAAGACGGCGTCGAAGACCCGGCCGAGGCGGACCGCCCGCATGTCCCCCTGGACGTGCTCGCACTCGGGGTTGAGCTCGCGGCTGACGTCGAGCATGCCGGCCGACAGGTCGACCAGGGTGAGCCGGAAGTGGGCCTTGAGGTGGGAGGCGTTGTTGCCCCCACCCGACCCGAGCTCCAGCACCGTCTCGGGTGGCCGGTCGGCCGCCTCGGCCAGCAGCCGCCGGTAGATCTCCGCCTCCTCGGCGTAGACGGCCGGCGCCGACAGCAGCGGCCACCAGCCGGCCAGCTCGCCGTACATCTTCGGCTCCATGCCCGGAGTCTAACCGGGCTCGATGTCCCCCAGGGCCCGCACCACCGCGGCCAGGGCCTCACCCTGGAAGCTCGCGACCCGGGCCGGGTCGAGGGCGCGAGAGTCGTCGCCGTAGCGGATGGCCAGGGCCGCCTCGACCGTGGCCGGGTCGGCGGTGCGGGCCATGGCCCAGGTGCCGGCGTCGCGCTTGGAGGACCAGACGCCCTCGGCGGCGAAGCGCCAGCCTCGGCTGGCGTTGAGGACCGTCTGCTCGAGGACCGGCTCGTTGGCCTGGTGCCAGGTCATGGAGTCGCGCACCGCCGCCAGCAGCCAGCGGCGGGGGATCGGTCCGACCAGCTCCCGGGGCGGGGGGCCGACGAGGATGCGGCCGTGGTCGCGGAGGATGGCCAGGTCGAGCAGGAACCAGTGGGCCGGCTCCTCGGCCGGGTCCAGCGACAGCCGGTACGGCATGCGCGGGCCGACGTTGAGGTTGACCGCGAACCGTGGCCGCCGCTCCGGCGGGGCCACCGCGCCCCGGGCGTACAGCACGAACTCCAGCCCCCGCAGCGGCCAGGTCATGGCCAGCTCGCCCAGGGCGCCGGCGACGGCCCGGCGGCGCTCCTCCGAGAGGTCGGTGGCGCAGACCGCGACCACGTCGACGTCGCTCTGGCGGAGCGCGACCCCGCCCAGCGCCCCCGACCCGACCAGCCAGGCGGCCAGAAGCTCGCCGGCCAGCAGCCGTTCCAGCAGCCCGGCCGCCTCCCGGCCACAGGCCACCGGCAGCTGGTCCGGGCCCGACTCCATGCGCTCGTCCCCCTTCACCGGCAGCCCGCCCGGGTCCTGGCCGCTCCCATGGGCTCCTCCCCCGACGCCGTCCTACCTTCCGCGTACCCTTCCCTCCATGACCGTGCACGTGACCAACGGCGACATTGTCGTCGACCTGCTGCGCCGGGCCGGGCTGGCCGACGACGCCCTGGCCTGGGCCGACGTGCTGCACGAGGGGCCGGTGCCGGCCGGGTTGGACGACGCCGGGCTGCGCCGGGCCAGGGCCGAGTTCCTGGCCGGGGCCGACGGCGCCGACGCCGCCGATGCGCTGCGCCGCCTCACCGAGCGCGACCGTACCCTGGCCGATGGGCGGGCCGGCGACTACCTGCTCTGGTTCGAGGCTGACCTCTACGACCAGCTCCAGATCGCCCAGATCCTGGCCGCGCTCGGCGACCTCGGGGTGGCGCCGGACCGGGTCACCCTGGTCTGCATCGGCGAGTACCCGGGCATCGCCCACTTCGGCGGCCTCGGCCAGCTGGAGCCCGACCAGCTCGCTGGCCTGCTGGACGCGGTGGCGACCCCGCTGACCGCCGAGGCCCTGGAGCTGGGCACCGCCGCCTGGGCCGCCCTGCGCGCCCCCGACCCCGGCGGCCTTGGCCGGATCGCGGCCAGCCGCTCGCCACAGCTGCGCTTCCTCGGCGAGGCCTTCGACCGCCTGGCCCGCGAGTACCCCTCGACCCGCGACGGCCTGTCCCTCTCCGAGCGGCGCACCCTGGCGTCCGCGCCCGAGGAAGGCGCCCCCGCCGGGACGGTGTTCGCCCGGCTGGGGGAGCGCGAGGCCCGCCCCTACCTGGCCGACCTGTTCTTCTTCCGGATGGTGGCCCGGCTGGCCAGGGCCCCGGTCCCGCTGCTCGAGCTCGACCCGCCCGACGGCCAGGTGGGTGCCGGCACCCGGCTGCGCCGGACCGAGGCCGGGGGCCGGGTGCTGCGGGGCGAGGCCGACCACGTGACCCTCAACGGCATCGACCGCTGGGTCGGCGGCGTCCACCTCCAGGGCGCCGACACCCGCTGGCGCTGGGACGAGGGAACCGAGTCGATCACCCGCTGGTGAGGTCGAGCCGCGACCAGCTCGGGGACGTAGTCGCCGAGGAGCGGTAGTACACCGCCGGCGGCCACGAGCGCCAGATTCGCGCTGGAGACAAGTTCGTCAACGTCCCACACCTGGGGCCGATAGTGATGTAGCGTCCGCCGCCGCATCCACGTGCCTTCCGTCTCCTTCCCCACGGAGGCCGCCTTGTTGTCGGCTGCCCGCTTCTCCGCCGCCCCGCGGCGAACCACCGTCCTCGTCCTGGTCGCCGCCCTGGTGGCACCGCTGCTGGTCGCGCCGGCCGGCGCCGGCCAGCAGGACCGGGCCGAGCTCTCCCAGGTCCAGCGCAAGCTGGCCCGGCTCCGTAAGGTCCTCGAGAACGCCAAGGCGGATGCGGCCGACCTGGCCGCCGCCCTCGAGCAGGCCGACCGCGACGTCGCCGCCGCCCAGGTCGCCCTGGCCGAGTCCCAGCGCCGCTTCCGGGCCGCCCAGGCCAGGCGCAGGCAGGCGGTGCTGGAGGCCGCCCGGGCCAAGCTCGAGGTCGAGGCCCAGCAGGCGGTGATCGACCGCCGCGCCTATGCCACCTACGTCAACAGCGGCGCCTCGGCCATGCTGACCCTGGTCGTCGACGCGGAGAGCGTCGGCGACCTGCTGGACCGCTCCAAGCTGCTCGACAACGTGGCCAAGGCGGCCAACACCGAGCTCCAGCAGCTGGTCGACGCCAAGGTGGCCGCCGACACGGCCCGCCGGCGGGCCGTCGCCGCCGAGCAGGAGGCCGCGGCCGAGGAGGCCCGGATGCGTGAGCGGGCGGCCGAGCTGGAGGCGATCCGGGCCGCCCGGGCCGCCGCCCGGGAGGCGCTGGAGCGCAAGATCGGCTCGCTCCAGGCCCGCCAGGGCTCGCTGCGGGCCCGGTCGTCCCGGCTCATCCGCAAGATCAAGGCCGAGGAGGCGGCCCGCCGCCGCGCCGCCGAGCGCGCCCGCCGGGAGCGGCAGGCCCGCCTGGCCAGGCAGCGGGCGGCGGGCTCGGGGCCGTCGGTCTTCTCCAGCGACACCGACGGCGGGCACCTGGGCGGGCCCAACACGACCAGCTACAACTACCTGACCCCGAACGGCAAGCGGGTCTACGGGCTGGTGGTGCGGATCTTCGACGTCCACTCGATCGGCGGCTGGCGGCCCTACGGCTCCGTGCCGGGCAGCGACCACCCCCGGGGCCGGGCGATCGACGTGATGACCTGGTCGAACCGCTCGCTGGGGTGGCGGATCGCCAACTGGGCGGCCGGCAACGCCTGGGCCCTGAACGTCAGGTACGTGATCTTCAACGGCCGCATCTGGACCAGGGGCCGGGGTTGGCATGGCTACCGGCACCCATCGGACCCCTGCAACTGCAACCCGACCCTGCGCCACGACGACCACGTGCACATCTCGGTCTTCTGAGCCACGGTTGATTGGGTTCCTTGCCGGGGGGTACTCACCCCGCCCCCAAGCAAGGAGGACTGCCGTGTCCGAGCAGCAGCCGCAGGTGCCGGACCAGGTCGAGGGTGAGCCGGTGGTCGAGGTCCAGGAGGCGACCGACCCCCTGACCCCCGAGGAGGTCCGGGAGGCCCAGGAGGCCGACGCCGAGCAGCCGTAGCCCGCGCTGCACCGATGGGCCCGGGCGG
Organism: Actinomycetes bacterium; assembly: GCA_036259695.1. Taxonomy (GTDB): domain Bacteria; phylum Actinomycetota; class CALGFH01; order CALGFH01; family CALGFH01; genus CALGFH01. Next base: position 6,153 of record DATABK010000240.1, read on the forward strand.
GCATATACCGCCCGGGTCCGTCGTCCCATGTGGGAC
>DATABK010000241.1:0-1648 GCA_036259695.1 Actinomycetes bacterium
GGCCGGGCGCCTGGAGTCGCCGGCCGGGTGCGGCGACCACCAGCCGGAACCGGCCGCGCTGGCCGGAGATCTGCTCCCCGACTGGTACGAGGACTGGGTGGTGCTGGAGCGCGAACGCCTCCGCCAGCTGCGGCTGCACGCGCTGGAGGCGCTGTGCGCCCGGCTGACCGGCGCCGGCCGGTTCGGGGCGGCGGTCCAGGCCGGGCTGGCCGCGGTGGCCGGTGAGCCGCTGCGCGAGAGCGCCCACCGCACCCTCATCCGGGCCCACCTGGCCGAGGGCAATCCCGGCGAGGCGGTCCGCCAGTACCACCTCTACCGGCGCCTGCTGACCGACGAGCTGGCCATCGAGCCGTCGCCGGCCATCCGCGGGCTGGTCCAGCCGCTGCTGCGGTGACGCGTCGGTGACGGCCACCGGCCACCGTCCCGGGTCATGCGACCGCTCCCCGACCGTCCCGTTCCCGAGCGGACCGGCATCCTGGTCATCCGGGTCTGGGTGGAGCGGGAACCGCCGGGCCGGCTCCGGGCCCGCCTGACCGGGGCCGCCGACCTCGGCGAGCCGCCCGCCACCGTGGCCACCGCGGCCGGCGTGCCCGGCATCTGCGCCGCCGTCGAGGACTGGCTGCGGCGGTTCATGGATTCCCCGGCGCGGTGATGCCGGTGTGACGCGGCGGTGACGTCCGCCGTCGAGCGTCGCCGCCATCCACCGCCACACCCCCAGAGGAGGGGTTGCATGTACACCCACGACAAGCGCCTGCAGTTCGAGGCCAAGCCGGAGCGGCCCGATCCGGTGTTGGCCCGCCGCATGCAGGAGCTGATCGGCGGCCAGTACGGCGAGATCACGGTGATGATGCAGTACCAGTTCCAGGGCTGGAACTGCCGCCACCCCGGCAAGTACAAGGACCTGATCATGGACACCGGGGTCGAGGAGATCGGCCACGTCGAGATGCTGGCCACCATGGTCGCCCGGCTGGTCGAGGGCGCCCCGCTGGAGACACAGGAGGCGGCCATGGCCTCCGACCCGTCGGTCGCGGCCGTCATCGGCGGCATGAACCCCCAGCACGCCATCGTCACCGGCACCGGCGCCGCCCCCCGCGACTCCAACGGCAACCCCTGGTCGGGGGCGTTCATCATCGCCAGCGGCAACCTGCTGGCCGACTTCTACGCCAACGTCAACGCCGAGGCCCAGGGCCGGCTCCAGGTTGCCCGCGTCTACCACATGACCGACGACCCCGGCGTCAGGGACATGCTCAAGTTCCTGCTGGCCCGAGACACCATGCACCAGAACCAGTGGCTGGCCGCGATCGAGGAGCTCAAGGCGGACGGGCTGGAGCAGCTGCCGGTCCCGGGGGACTTCCCGAACACCGAGCAGCACGAGGAGTACGCCTACCAGCTCTGGAACTTCTCCTCGGGCCAGGACAGCCGCCAGGGCCGCTGGGCGTCGGGGCCGGCCCCCGACGGCCGGGCCGAGTTCGGCTACGTCGAGGAGGCCCGGCCGATGGCCACCGAGCCGATGCTGCCGGCGGGCGACCCGCGGCTGTACAACACCGGCTCACCGCCGGGGCCCAAGGCCAAGAAGGCGGTCGAGAACGTGGTCAAGAAGGTGACTCCCGGCTGAGCACGACGACCCGCCGATCGGACCGGCGGGCGG
>DATABK010000242.1:0-2163 GCA_036259695.1 Actinomycetes bacterium
GTTGACCCCGAGGCCGACGGCGAGGATGTAGATGCCGAGGCCGACCCCGCCGGCCAGGGCGGCCAGGCCGATCCCCCAGCGCAGGTCGCTCCAGGGGCGGGTGGCGTCCAGCCCGATGCTGGCCGCCGACTCGGCGGAGCGGCCGAGGAAGTGGAGCACCAGGGCGACCGGCACGATCGAGGTGGCCAGGTTGAGCAGCTGGTAGATGAGCCCGACGTCGGCGAACAAGGGCGCCTCGACCCCGCGGATGGGCGCCGAGAGGATGTCGACGATCGCGTAGAGGGCCGACGCGGCCAGCGAGAGCGCCAGGACCAGGGCCACCTCGTCCCGCAGCACCCGCCGCTCGGGGAGCTGGGGGGGCCGGGGAAGCTGGGCGGGCCGGGAGGCCAGGGTGGACTGGGGGGGCAGGGCAGACTGCGGCGGCTGGGCGGGCAGGGCGGAGTGGGGGAGCGGGGCGGCGTTCACCGCGGCCTCCGGATCCCGGGGCCCCCGGAGGGGGAAGCTAGCCGACGGCGACGGACGGTGCTCGCGGTTGTCCGCAGCCCCCCCGGCCTCGGGCCGAACCGCCGGGTCCGGGAAGGGCTGGGACCCGGAGCGGCCCGCCGGGTCCGGGGTCGGCTGGGGTGGGGCCTCATGTGTGTCCACGGCACCACCCTAACGGCATCGGCTAGGCTTGACTTTATGAACCGGGATTTCATGGGGGCGCTGCGCGAGCGCGTTCTCGTCTTCGATGGCGCCATGGGAACGATGCTGCAGAACGCCGGGTTGTCGCTGGACGACTACCAGGGCAAGGAGGGGTGCAGCGAGATCCTCTGCGTGACCCGGCCGGACGTGGTCAGGGGGATCCACGCGGCCTACTTCGAGGCCGGGGCGGACGCGGTCGAGACCAACTCGTTCGGGTCGTCGGCGATCGTGCTCGCCGAGTACGACATCGCCGACCAGGTGGTGCCGCTGAACCGGCTGGCCGCCCAGCTGGCCCGGGAGGTGGCCGACGACTTCCAGGCCGACGGGCGGCCGCGCTGGGTGGCCGGGTCGATCGGGCCCGGGACCAAGCTGCCGACCCTCGGCCACACCACCTACGACGTCCTCAAGGCCACCTACGCCGACCAGGCCTTCGGGCTGCTGGAGGGCGGGGCCGACCTCCTGCTGATCGAGACCTGCCAGGACCTGCTCCAGGTCAAGGCGGCCGTGGCCGGCGCCTTCGAGGGCATGAAGCGGGCGAACAGACGGGTCCCGCTGATCACCCAGGTGACCGTGGAGACGACCGGCCAGATGCTGCTCGGCTCCGACATCGCCGCCGCCCTGACCGCGATCGAGCCCCTCGGGGTCGACGTCATCGGGATGAACTGCGCCACCGGGCCGGCCGAGATGGGCGAGCACCTGCGCTACCTGGCCCAGCACGCCCGCACCCCGCTGTCGTGCCTGCCCAACGCCGGCCTGCCCGAGCTGCGCGACGGCAAGCCCTGGTACCCGCTCACCCCCGAGGAGCTGGCCGAGGCCCACACCCGGTTCGCCTCCGAGTTCGGGCTCGGCATCGTCGGCGGCTGCTGCGGCACCACCCCCGAGCACATCCGCCAGGTCGTGGAGGCCCTGGGTGGTCGCGCCCCGGCCCCCCGCGAGCCGCTGCACGAGCCCAGCCTGTCCAGCCTCTACCAGTCGGTCCCGCTCGACCAGGACACCACCTACCTGACCGTGGGGGAGCGCTGCAACGCCAACGGGTCGCGCAGGTTCCGCGACCTGATGCTCTCCGGCGACCTGGACGGCATGGTCGGCATCGCCAAGGAGCAGATCCGCGAGGGCGCCCACGTCCTCGACGTCTGCGTCGACTACGTCGGCCGCGACGGCGTCCCCGACATGGACGTGCTGGCGGCCCGGCTGGCCCAGCAGTCGACCGTGCCCATCATGCTCGACTCGACCCAGGCTGACGTGCTCGAGGCCGGGCTCAAGCGCCTCGGCGGCCGGGCCATCATCAACTCCATCAACCTGGAGGACGGCGAGGCCCGCATGGACGCCGTCTGCCCGATGGCCAGGCAGTACGGGGCCGCCCTGGTCGCCCTGCTGATCGACGAGGAGGGCCAGGCCCGCGACGTCGACTGGAAGCTGCGCATCGCCCACCGCATCCACGACCTGGCCGTCACCAAGCACGGCCTGGCCCCCGAGGAC
>DATABK010000243.1:0-5367 GCA_036259695.1 Actinomycetes bacterium
ATGAGCACATCAGCAAGGACAACTGGCCCAACGCGCGGCACCGGCAACGCCGGCAGCTGCGGCTGATCGTCGAGGCGCTGGCCGCCGGCCGCTCGGTGGTGGTGGACAACACCAACCCGAGGCAAGACGACCGCGACCCGCTGGTGGCCGCCGCCCGGGCGCACGACGCCGTCGCCAGGGCCGTCTGGTTCCCGGCGTCGGTGCGCGAGTGCATCGGTCGCAACCGGCGCCGCCAGGGCCGGGCCCGGGTCCCCGAGGTGGCGATCCTCGCCACCGCCAGGCGGCTGCGCCCGCCGTCGACCGAGGAGGGCTTCGACCGGGTGCAGATCGCCCGCATGACCGCCGACGGCGCCTTCGAGCTTCACGAGTTGCGGGCTAGCGCGTAGCGCGGCTACCGCGTCCTACGTGCCTGGTACAACGCCAGGGGTCTGGCCACACCCTTCAGGTCGACCGGGCCCAGGGGCTCGAACGAGAGGGGGCCGTCGCCGCTGCGCCGGACGGTGTCCTCGCTCACGATCACCTGGCCGGCCCGGGCATAGGAGGCGATCCGGGCGGCGACGTTGACCGTCCGGCCGTAGACGTCGCCGTCCTGGAACACGACCGGGCCGGTGTGGATGCCGACATGGGCCGCCGGCAGGTCGGCGGCGGGGGCGCGCTCGACCATGTCCAGCCCGGCGGTCACGGCCGTGCCCGGCTCGGGGAAGTGGAACATCCCGCCGTCGCCCAGCCACCGGATGGGCCGGCCCCCGCGGCTGCGCGAGATGTGGTTGACCAGGGTGGCCAGCCGCCCCGCAACCTGGGCCGCGGCCTCGTCGCCGCGTTCCTCGGTGAGCTGGGTGTAGCCGGTGAGGTCGATGAAGCAGATCGCCGGGGGCCGCGGCACCCGCGGCTCCAGGCCGACGATCTCCAGGGCCTCCTCGACGTGGTTGACGGCGTGCTCGGTCCAGACGTGCTCCCGGTGGCGCCGGTACACCATCAGCAGCACGGCCTCCAGCAGCCCGGTGACGCGGTCCCCCATCCGCGTGCCGAGCTCGATCAGCTGGCGCTCGTCCAGCCCGCTGGCCCGCATAGGGCGCTCGATGTTGGCCTCGTAGAAGTCGGTCTCGGCCTTGGCGATCCGCCGCAGGCTGTCGGCGTACACGGCCAGCAGCCGCAGGGTGGCGTCGTCACCGACCCCGACGCCCCGGAACACCTCGGCGACCTCCAGCATGGTCACGTCGTCCTCGCCGGCCCGGTCGTCCGGCTCCGGGGGCGCGAACCCCAGCGCCTGGTGGAGCCTTTCCAGGAACGCCACGGTCACGCCGCGGTCGGCGGCCAGCCGCCGGTAGGAGCGATCGAGGCGCTCGGGCCGGAACAGCGCCGGCGTGTCCAGGAACCCCAGGGACAGCGCGCCCCGGTCGACCAGCTCGAGGATGCGCTCGACCGAGAGCCCGGCCGCCGTCCAGGAGTGCAGGAGGCGGGCCCGCCGGACCTCCCGGGGGCCCAGCCCCGCGTCCTCAGCCGGCAGGGCACCGACCGCGACCAGCCGCCGCACGAAGCTCTCGGGGACGTTGGCGCGCTCAGCAACCTCGCGGAGGCTGTACGACACCCCGGGCCGCACCTATCCCTTTGGTGCCCAGAAGGGTTTGGGGGCCGGGATGCGGGCCAGGGGCGACCGGAGGCGACCGAACCGCGGGTCGTCGTCCTGCCACTGGCGGTAGGCGCGGTCGAGCTCGTCGCGGCTGCGGACCACGAAGTTCCACCACATCAGCACCGGCTCGCCCAGGGGCTCCCCGCCGAGCAGGAGCAGCCGGGCCCGCTCGGCCGCCGACAGCACCACCTGGTCGCGGCCGATCCCCAGATAGGCCAGCTCGCCCGGGCGGACCACCTGCTCGCCGGCCAGCACCTCGCCCTCCAGCACGACCAGGGCGTGCTCGAAGGCCGGCTCCAGCGGCCAGGCGCCCACGCCCGGCCCCAGGGCCGCGTCCACCCCGACCAGCGGGGTGTCACGCCGGGCGGGCGAGGCCGCGCCCGCGAGCTCGCCCACCAGGACCGTGGCCACGGCGTTTTCCAGCTCGACCTGGGGCAGCTCGGCGTGGTGCTCGAAGGCGGCCGGGCCGTGGCGGGTCGCCTCCGGCTGGGCCACCCACAGCTGCACCCCGTGGAGCTGGCCGCGGTAGCGGCCGGTCGCCTCCTCCGAGTGGGTCACCCCCTCGCCGGCGGTCATGAGATTGAGCTGCCCGGCCCGGATGACCTGCTCCGAGCCCAGGCTGTCGCGGTGCAGGACCTCCCCGGCGACCAGCCAGGTGACGGTGTGCAGCCCGGTGTGGGGGTGGGGGCCGATGTCCAGCCCGCGGGTCTCGGTGACCAGCTCCGGGCCCAGGTGGTCGGCGAAGCACCAGGCGCCCACGGTGCGCCGGCCGACCCGGGGCAGGGCCCGGCGGACCCGCATGGCCCCGACCACCGACTCGCGGCTTTCGGTGATCTCCACACAGGCCGGCTTGACCGTGCTGGCCTGGGCCTGGGTGGGTGGGGCGTCGACGGTGCCGACCGGTCCGCTCATGGCACCACTCTGCCCCGCCGCCACGACCCTGTCCAGCGTCCCAGATCGGGCGGAGGCCGGGGCCGCGAGTGAGGGTAGGTGTCCAGCAGCTGCTTGGCGTAGCCCGTGGCGGGGACCTCCTTGACGGTCCGCGGGTGCCTACACGAACAGGTACTGGTAGTCGGGTGGGAGCCGGTCGCGGAGGCGGTCGACGGCGGCGACGTCCTCTTTCAGGGTGGCCAGCACCGCCCGGGCGTACTCGGCGGCCTGGTCGATGGAGCTGCCGGCTCGGGCCGCGGTCCGGCGGACGAACTCCTCGGCGTCGAACGCCTCGGCCGTGGGCGGCGCCCCGGCCAGCGGTTCCCGCAGCTCGCCGGGCAGGGTCGGGGCGAGCTCGTCGGCGCCCTCACGGCCCAGCCGCTCGGCCAGCGTGGTCAGCGTCGCCGCGGCCGCCCGCCGGGCACCGTCCCGGTCGACCCCGGCCACCAGCTCGACACTCTGAAGGAACTGCAGCACATCCATGGCCTCTGGCTACCACAGCGCCCATCGTGGAAAATTCCCCGCATCCGGGAAAGCAAAGCTGGACGTTGAGGTTCTCTTCACGTAGTGCTCTGCGAGCAATAAGGTGTTCGCTGGCGGCGTCACGACATTTCCTTCACATTGACCGTGCGACGGACCCGCGAGGGGATGCACCGCCGCCCTTCGCGGCAGCCGGCTGGGGATGTCGGATGCGCCTTGCGCAAGAGGGAGCGTGCGGCGGTGATCGGACGGATCGTCGGGTGGAGTCTCAGGTCGCGAGGTGTGGTGCTGGTGCTGGGCGCGGCCGAGGTCGAGCCGCTCATCACCGTCCCCGCTCAACCCCGGCACCGACCTGCTCCGGTGGCCGTGGTCGTCCGGGCGGCCTGGTCACCACCACTCTCCTCAATCTGGTCGTCTTCCCCGCCTCTACCTGAGGTTCGGGCCCAGCTCGGAACAGAGGCTCGATGCAGCGCAGTAGACGTACCCTGGTCGTGACCGGGCTGCTGGCCGTAGGCCTCCAGCTGTCGGCCTGCACGCAGCAGGCGGCCGACACCGAAGGCGGCGCCGACGAGCCGGCCAAGGTCGAGCGGGTCGAGGGGGGCGCGGTCAGCCGGCTGACCCTGACCGCCGAGACGGCCGAGCGGCTCGGCATCGAGACCAAGCCGGTCCTGGTCGGCAAGATCGGCCGCGCCACCCGCCGGGTCGTCCCCTCCAGTGCCGTGCTGTACGACGCCAGGGGCGATACCTGGGTGTACACCAACCCCGAGCCCCTGGCCTATGTCCGGGAACGGGTCACCGTGGACTACATCCAGAGTGGTCAGGCGGTCCTCGCAGACGGGCCGCCCGAGGGTACCCCGGTGGTGGCCGTCGGCGCCTCCGAGCTGTACGGCACCGAGTTCAGCGCCGGTCGCTGAGGGGGCGGGAGCAGCTCCGGGCGATCCGTGACCGCCAGGACCGGGCTCTCATCGAACCCTCATCCACCGTCGGCTAGTGTGCCCGATACTCCTAGCAGGGAGGAGAGGCATGCGTCGGGTGCGAGCGATCGTCCTCGTGGCCCTGCTCGGGCTCGCCCTCGTCGCCTGCCAGCGCGACGAGCCGGTCATCGACCCAGGGGACGGGGGCAACTACACGGTGCGACCTGACCCGTCGGCGTTCGTCGAGCGGATCGACAACCCCTGGCTGCCGTTCACCCCCGGCAGCCGATGGGTGTACGAGGCCGGCGGGGGAGAGCGCAACGAGGTCGTGGTGACCAACCAGACCCGCGAGGTCATGGGCATCACGGCCACGGTCGTCCACGACATCGAGACCCGCGACGGCGAGCTCGTCGAGCGGACCGCCGACTGGTACGCCCAGGACCGTGACGGCAACGTCTGGTACCTGGGTGAGGACACCACGGCCTACGAGAACGGCCAGCCGTCCTCGGCCGGGTCGTGGGAGGCCGGGGTCGATGGCGCCCTGCCAGGCATCATCATGAAGGCCGACCCCAAGGTGGGCGACGCCTACCGCCAGGAGTACTACCGCGGCGAGGCCGAGGACATGGGCAAGGTCGTCCGCGTCGGCGACAGCGAGACGGTCCCGTTCCGGTCCTTCGACGGCCTGCTGGTCACCCAGGACTGGACCCCGCTCGAGCCAGAGGTCGTCGAGGAGAAGTTCTACGCCGAGGGGGTCGGACTGGTGCTCGAGACCACCATCCGGGGCGGCTCGGACCGGAACGAGCTGATCAGCTATCAACCCGGCGAATAGCCGATTGCCACTAGGCAGTTCGGGCCAATATCGTATGAGAAGCTGATGAGAGCGGCGAACGGTGGCGCCGCTCCAGGGGGGCGGATATCGGATGCGACGCCTGCATCTCGGCCTGGTCGTGGTCGCCGTGGCGACGCTCACGGCCTGCGGCCTGCGTAACGGCGGCGGGGTGGAACGCCAGGGGCCAGCCGGCGACAGTGTCGCGCGGGTCGTGACCGAGAAGGACTTCGACCACCGGAACTTCCCGACCCCCCTCCAGGTCGACAACCGGTGGTGGCCCCTCCAGCCGGGGACCGAGTTCGTCTACCAGGGCACCGCCATCGAGGACGACCAGCGCATCCGCCGCCGGGTGGAGGTCACCGTCAGCGACCTCATCAAGGTGGTCGACGGCGTCCCCGCCGTGGTCATCTGGGAGCGCGACTACAACAACGACGAGCTGGTCGAGACCGAGCTGGCCTTCTTCGCCCAGGACGACGACGGCAACGTCTGGAATCTCGGCGAGTACCCGGAGGAGTTCGTCGACGGCGTGTTCGAGGGGGCGCCGAACACGTGGCTGTCGGGGATCGAGGACGCGCGGGCCGGCG
>DATABK010000244.1:0-3211 GCA_036259695.1 Actinomycetes bacterium
CGCCGGCCTGGGCCTGGTTGCCGAGGTCGTCGATGTACTGGTCGACCAGGCGGAGCTGGCGGTCGCGGTCTAGGGAGTCGCCGACCACCCGGGTGGCCAGCTCGATGGCCAGGGTGCCGACCTCGTTGCGGAGCTGGCGGATGGCCTGGTCGCGCTCGGACCGGATGGCCTGGCGGGCCCGCTCGAGCTCGCGACCGGCGTCGGCCTCGGCCTTGGCCAGCAGGTCGCGGCGGACCCGCTCGGCGTTGGCGCGGGCCTCCTCCAGGATCCGCTGGGTCTCGTCCTCGGCGTCGCGCAGCCGCCGCCGGTACTGCTCCAGCAGCTGGTCGGCCTCCTCGCGCTCCCGCTCGGCCTCCTCCAGCCTGCCCTCGATGTTGGCCCGGCGGTCCTTGAAGGCCTGGTTCACCGACGGCCAGACCGTCCGGTACATGAGGAAGAGCAGGATCAGGAAGGCGATCGTGCCCCAGATGAGCTCGTTGGCGGCAGGCAGGATGGGGCTCTGCTCGTGCTCGGCCGCCTCCTGGGCCACAACGTAGGCAAGCTGCACGGGCCCTCCTACTGGACGACGAAGGCCAGGGCGAAGCCGAACAGGGCCAGGGCCTCGACCAGGGCCAGGCCGATGAACATCAGCGTCCGCACCTGGCCGGCCGCCTCGGGCGGGCGCGAGATGCCCTCGACGGTCTTGCCGACCAGAAAGCCGATGCCGATGCCCGGCCCGAGCGTGCCCAGACCGTAGCCGATGATCGAGACGCTGCCGCTGACGGTCTCCTCGGCGGCCAGGATGTTGTTCATCAGTGCCAGGCTCATCTCGCGGTCTGCTCCTTTGCTAGTGCTCGGGTTCCAGTGCCCCGGCGATGTACACGGCGGACAGGATCGTGAAGACGTAGGCCTGCAGGCCGGCCACGAACAGCTCGAAGGCGATCAGGGCGACCGAGAAGATCAGCGCTCCCACCCCGAACAGCATGCTGATGTTCAAGGAGGTCAGCATGTAGCCGGCGGCCACGAAGAACACCGACAGGATCAGGTGGCCGGCGATCATGTTGGCCAGCAGCCGGATGGCCAGGGTGACCGGGCGCACGACGAAGGTCGACACGAACTCGATCGGGGTCAGCAGGATGTAGACCGGCCAGGGGATGCCCGGCGGGAACAGGGCGTTCTTGAAGTAGGCGAGGCCCTGGGTGGAGATGCCGACGCTGATGAACAGCAGCAGGCTGCAGATGGCCATGACGGCCGGCAGGGCCATGCGGCCGTTCAGCGGGAACAGGATCGGCGGGATGATGCCGCCCAGGTTGCCGAACAGCACGAACACGAACAGGGTCGTCAGGTAGGGCATGAACCGCAGCCCGTCGCGGCCGATGACCTCGAGGACGATCTGGTTGCGGATGAAGTCGACGAACGCCTCCATCACGTTCTGGAGCCCTGAGGGGACCAGGCTGGGGCGGCGGAAGGCGAAGAAGAACAGCCCCCAGACCAGCAGCGCGACAAAGAACATCTGCAGCACCACGCGGTTGATGCTGAGGTCGAGGCCGGCCACCTCCAGGTGGACGATGTCCGGCCACTCGAAGATCTCGACGCCGGGGGCGTGGAAGCCCTCCCGCTGGGCCAGGGGAAGCGTCGGTGCCCTCATGGTCGCTCCCTCAGCCGCTGCCGTGGCGCTTGATGATCAGGTACATGGCCCCGGCCATGCCGACGATGATGCCGATCGCCACCAGGAACCGGGTGCCGAGCCACTGGTCGAGCAGCCAGCCGATGCCGCCCCAGGCGAGCACGCCGGCGACCAGCGTGCCGATGATCGACCAGACGACGTCGGCACCGCGGCCGGGCGGCTCCCTGGGTGGCTCGGACTCGCTCATGGGCGGGCGAATCTATCATCGCGACCCCGCCTGCTTCTCGTCGGTGACCACATAGGGGACCCGGGCCTTCATGGCGAAGCGGATCTCGGCCGCCAGGTAGACCACCGTCCCGGCGACCAGGGCGAGGGCGAACGCCTCCCGGTCGAAGGCGGTCGTGTCCCTGAGCAGGAACAGCAGCAGCCCGATGACGGTCATCTTGAAGAGGAAGGTGATCACCGCGGCCGGCAGCATCAGCTCGGGCTGGACCCGGCCGGCCGCCCCCACCGCCAGCAGGGTGGCCGAGAAGAAGGCGATGGCCAGCACCAGGCCGAAGGCGGCGCCCAGGACGCCCTTGGAGCCGGCGGCCCACCAGGCCAGGCCGAGGACGACGGGGGCGGCCGCGGCGGTGGCGAGCGCGGCCACGCGGGCCATGCGCACCTCCTCGGTCATCGCACACCCGCCTCCCAGAGACACCTCGTTCCACGCAGGACGTACCCGCCGCTGGTCGCGGCACCGCCCCGGCGTGGAAATGGACGGTGAATCTACCAGCCACGACCACCGTTCCGCCAAGCGCCAGGGCCCTTCAGCGCTCCGGCGGCCCTGCCGACACAGGTGACGTGAGCCACCGCCTCGTCGCCCTCGCCCTGCTCGTGCTCCTGGCCGCCTGCGGCGGCGGCGAGCCGCGCCCGGCGGCTCCGGCCCGGAACGAGCTGGTCGGCACCGCCGACGTCGAGCGCCTGCTGGTCAGCACCCAGAAGCGCAAGAGCCCCAAGCTGCGGGTGGGCACGGCCACCTGCCCCGACCAGGTCCGCCTGGCCAACGGCACCAGGTTCACCTGCACCGTCCTGATCGAGGGCACCAAGGCCCCCTACGCGGTCATCCTCCGCGACGTCGACGCCGCCGGCACCGGCGGCCGCTTCGCCCTGGAGCCGGCCAAGCCCATCATCGACGTGACCCGGATCGTCAGCCTGATCCGCAGCAAGCTCCAGCCCACCGCCCGCGGGGCGGCGGTCCGCTGCGGCGCCACCAAGGTCCGCGTGGTCGAGATCGGCGGCACCATCGGCTGCACCATCACCAAGGGCGACGCCGTCCAGAAGGTCACCGCCGAGGTCAAGGACCTCAAGGGCACGGTGGTGGTCCGGGGCTGAGCCGCCGCCCCTTGCCTTGCCCGGGGTAGAATCCTCTCCTACGTCCCGCACGGGGGAGATGGTGCAAATGCGACGACGACTTCTGACGATCCTCTCCATCGCCCTCCTGGTGGGGGCGGTGGCCGCTCCCGCGAAGGCGGCCATCGGACCGGTCACGGTGGTGCAGGTGGGCTGCAGCTTCGAGGCGGTGACGGCCGACGCGGTGGTCACCTCCGGCGGGCTGACCCGCGG
>DATABK010000245.1:0-4653 GCA_036259695.1 Actinomycetes bacterium
CTCCTCGTTGTCCCGCTCGAACATGCGCCGCAGGCTCTCCCCGCTGGCGTCGTACCCGGGCACCAGCTCGGCCACCTGGTCGAGGGTCAGGGGCCGCCGGGTGTCCAGCAGCAGGGCGATCAGGTTGACGAGCCGCTCCACCTTGCGCATGCCCCGATGCTAGTGGAATTGCGCAAAGCTCGGGCGGGGTCGTTGCCCCGGCCCGAACATGGGCGCTAGCCTGGGCCGATGACCGAGCCAGTCAGCGAGTCAGCGGGGGGCGCCCCGACCCGGCGGGCCGTGCTCGATCTGCTCAAGCGCAACGGCGAGCAGACGGTCGCCCAGCTGGGCGCCGCCCTGGGGCTGTCCGGGGTCGGGGTCCGCCGGCACCTGGAGGTCCTGGAGCAGCTGGGGCTGGTCCGCCAGACGACCAGGCCCCAGGGCCGCGGCCGCCCGGCCTACGTCTACGCCCTCACCGAGACCGGCCATGACCTGTTCCCTCGCAACTACCATCAGCTGGTCGGCCAGCTGCTGGAGGCGGCCACCTCCGAGCTCGGCCCCGAGGCGGTGGAGCGGCTGTTCGACCACCGCCAGCAGGAGCTGGCCGAGCTGTACGCCGGCCGCACCCAGGGTCGGCCACTGCCCGAGCTGGCCAGCGCCCTGGCCGCCATCCAGGACGAGAACGGCTACATGGCCGACTGCACCAGCGCCGGCGACGGCGACTTCGTGGTCAGCGAGCACAACTGCGCCATCGCCCGGGTGGCCGGGTCCTGGCCGACCGCCTGCGCCCATGAGCTGGCCCTGTTCCAGCAGCTGGCCGGGCCCGAGGTCGAGGTCGAGCGGATCGCCCACATCCAGGCCGGCGACCCGGTGTGCGCCTATGTCCTGCGGGCGGCGACCGAGCGGCCGTGATCCGCATCCGCAACGGGCGGGTCACCGGCGTCGGCGCCCGCCGGCCGGGCGCGACCGAGCTGCGGGTGCGCATCGACGACGAGGCCGGCGAGGTCGACGCCATCAGCTACGACGAGCTCACCGGGCCGGTGGCGGCCGGCGACCGGGTGGTGCTGAACACCACCGCGGTCGCCCTCGGGCTCGGCACCGGCGGGTTCCACGTGGTCATGGCCCGGCTCGGCGGGCCGGTCGACGCCCCCGGCCCCGGCCACGTCATCAAGGCCCGCTACACCCCCTCCCAGGTCCGGGTCCTGGCCGTGGAGGAGGAGGACAGCCCCCACCGGGCGGCGGTGGCCGCCTGCACCGGCCTGGACGGCCTGCCGGTGGTCTGCGCCGAGCTGCACTCGATGGTGCCGGTGGTGGCCGCGGCCGCCCGGACGGTGGCCGACGACCTGCAGGTGGCGTACGTGATGACCGACGGCGGCGCCCTGCCGCTGGCCTTCTCGCGGCTGGCGGCCGAGCTGCGGGCCGGCGGGCTGGTCGCCGGGACGATCACCGCCGGGCAGGCCTTCGGGGGCGACCTGGAGGCCATCTCGCTGTACTCGGCCCTGGCCGCGGCCCGGGCGGTGGGGGGCGCCGACGTGGTCGTGGTCGCCCAGGGGCCGGGCGGGATGGGGTCGGGCACCGCCTTCGGGTTCTCCGGCACCCAGGTCGCCGAGGCCGTCAACGCCGCCGCCGCCCTCGGGGGCCGGCCGGTGGCCTGCCTGCGGCTGTCGGCCGCCGACCGGCGGCCCCGGCACCGCGGGGTCAGCCACCACAGCCTGACCGCGCTGGGCCGCCTGGCCCTGGCCCGCTCGGTGGTGGCCGTGCCGGAGCTGGCCGACCCGGAGCTGGCCGCCCTGGTCGACCGGCAGCTGGCCGAGGCCGGCGTGGCCGGCCGCCACGAGCTGCGGCGGGTGGCCACCCCCGACCCGGCCAAGCTGCTGGCCGCCTGGGACCTGGAGGTGACCTCGATGGGCCGGGGGCCCGAGCAGGACCCGTTGTTCTTCGCCGCCGCGGCCGCCGCCGGCACCCTGGCCGGGCAGCTGGCCCGGCCATGAGGCTGGCAGCGCCGCTTGCGCGGCAGAGCGACCGGGCGGTGTTCGCCGCCTGCCTGGCCGGGCTGGTCGCCGGGATCGGGCTGTTCCTGGTGCTGCCCCTGGCCCCCAGGTTCGTGGCCATGCACCAGCTGCCCACCACCCGCGACTTCGACGTCGAGGTCCGGCCCCAGGGGCAGGTGACGGCGTTCTGGGTGGTCTCCATGGCCAGCTTCGCCCTGGCCATCTGGCAGTGGCGCCGGGGCCGGCGGCCCAGCTGGGCCCTGCTGCTGGCCGGGGTGGCCGTGCTCCACCTGCTCGCCCTGCTCGTCCCCCCGGTGGCCTCCAAGGACGTCTACGCCTACTCCTTCTACGGCAGGGTCCAGACCGAGTACGGGACCAACCCGTACCTGTCGTTCCCCGACCAGCACCCCACCGACCCCTGGCACAAGTTCTGGTCCTGGCGGCTGTTCGGCCCCGTCTACGGGCCGCCGTTCCTGCTCCTGCTGCGCGGGCTGGCCGTGGTCGCCGGGCCGAGCCTGCTCACCTGGGTCGTGCTGGCCAAGCTGGTCCTGGTCGCGGCCGAGCTGGCCGCCATCTGGCTGCTGGTCCGCGCCCTGCGGGCCGACCCCGGCCAGGGCGAGGACCCGCGCTGGCCGCTGCTGCTGATCGGCTGGAACCCGATGGTGCTGCAGTCGTTCGCGATGTCGGCCCACGTCGACGCCCTGCTGCTGCTGGTCCTGGCCGCGGCCATCCTGGCCCACCGGCGGGGCCGGCACCTGCTGGCCTTCCTGGCCCTGGTCGGCTGCTTCCTGATCAAGGTGTACATGGGGCCGCTGGCCGCCCTGTACGCCATCTGGCTGGCCACCGGCCGGCCTCGCCTCCGGGACCGGGTGGCGGTGGTGGCCGCCCTCGGGCTGGCCGGCACGGTCCTGACCGCGCTCGCCTACCTCCCCTACACCAGCGCCGGCGCCAAGCTGTTCACCAGCGCCGTCGACGTGAGCGGGCACTTCTCCAGCGGCAGCCCCCCCAACGTGGTCCGCCGCCTGCTGGCCGCCGGGCTGCCCCTGTTCGGCCTGTCGGAGCCGTCGGCGGCCGCCGTCGGGGCCCAGCTGGGCCGCCAGCTGGCCATCGCCGGGATCCTGGTCGCCTTCGTGCTGGTGGCCCGGACCCTGCGCGCCGGTGCCGACCCCTGGCCCCGGATCGCCACCTTCTTCCTGGCCTACCTGCTGCTCACCCCGTGGGTGTTCTACTGGCACGAGGTGCCGCTGCTCGGCATCGTGGCCGCCATCCCCTGGAGCCTGACCAGCCTGGTCGCCGTGGCCCTGTCCATCACCCTGGTCCCCCTCGCCCCGGCCGGCCCCCCGTCGGTGGGCACCGGCGCCCGCGGGTCGCCGGCGGGCGACCTGGTCGACACCCTGGCCGGCTTCGCCAGCCGCTACGGCGGGGCCGTGCTGGTCCTGTGGCTCGGCCTCCGCGGCCGTCGCCGGGCCCGGTCCCATGACCACCCGGGCGTGGCCCCGTCGCCTGAACCGGCCGAGCCCAGCCAGACGCCGCGCTGATGGCAGACGCCTACCGCGCGCCGCCGCCATGGCCGGGGCGTGGGCGGCCGACGGCGTCGGCAAATGGATCCCCGACGACCGCCGGACCGGCCAGCTGGTCGGTCGGGGCGCTGTGCCCGCCGATTGAGCCGGGCGGTCAGGAGCGGGAGCTCCCGGTGCGGCCGGCCGCCCGGAGCTCGCGCCAGTCGAGCACGGCCTGCTCCAGGGCCTTGCGGAAGTGCTCGAAGAACTGCCGGGTCTCCTCCAGCCGGTCGCCCGCCGGCGAGCCCGGCCCAACCGCCTTGACGCCGTCGGAAAGGTCCTGCTCCCAGCGGACGATCATCTCCTCGCGGCGGGTGACGGCCTCGTACCAGGTGTCGGTGGAGATGCGGTAGTGGTCGCGGCGCTCCCCGGGCTCACGCTCGCGCCGGACCAGCCGCAGCTGGATCAGGTAGCGCACCGCCCCGGAGATGGCGGCCGGGCTGACCCCGAGCAGGCCGGCCAGGTCGGCGGCCGTGCAGCGGCCGTCGTCGGCACACAGGATGGCCGCGAACACCCGTGCCGGCATCCGGGCCATGCCCGACTCGGCCAGCGTCAGGGCGAACCGCTCGATGAAGCGGCGCACGGCCTCGTCGTCGCGCCCCTCGCCCACCGGCCCCTCCTTCAATCTCTTCACAACCTTGTGAATGAAGCGTAGCGTGTGAAGGGAGCGGACCGCCAGGGGCGGTCCAGGGAAGGAGGCGGTGAAGACACCGATGTCGACCGCGATCTCGATCTCGGGGCTGGTCAAGACCTTCGGCCCCACCCGGGCTCTCGACGGGCTCGACCTGGAGGTGCGGACCGGTGAGGTCCACGGGTTCCTCGGCCCCAACGGCGCCGGCAAGACCACCACCATCCGGGTCCTGCTCGGGCTGCTGCGGGCCGACGCCGGCCAGGCCGAGCTGCTCGGCGGCGACCCCTGGCGCGACGCCGTCGCGCTGCACCGCCGGCTTGCCTACGTGCCCGGCGACGTGACCCTCTGGCCCGGCATCAGCGGCGGGGAGGCCCCGATGAGCGCCGTCCGGCCCGAGATCACCGGCACCGGGCGCCTGCTGCGCTTCGCCGTCCGCCGGGACCGCCTGCGGCTGCCGATCTGGATCGCCGCCGGCGCCGCGCTGGTCAGCCAG
>DATABK010000246.1:0-1730 GCA_036259695.1 Actinomycetes bacterium
GGCGACCCTCGCCGGCCAGGGCGGCGACCGCGGCCGGCCCGGCGGCGCCGAACAGCTCCAGGCCGGCCTTGACCATCCCGGCCGCCTCCCCGGCGGCCCGCGACCAGGCCAGCGCCTGCTCCAGGTCGTCGGTGTCCAGGGCCAGGACCAGTGGTGACTCCATGGCCGGGAGCCTACCCGCGACCTGTGACCGGCGGGTGGCCATCGTCAGCGCTCGGCCTTGAAGAGGGCGGGGAGCTCGGCCGGCGAGCTGACGCCCTGGGCGGCCAGGTACCGCTCGAGGCCGTCGGCGACCTCGACCACCGCTCGAGGGTTGCTGAAGCTGCCGGTGCCGACGGCGACCGCTGTCGCCCCGACCAGCAGGAGCTCGGCCGCGTCGTCGCCGCTGACCACGCCGCCGGTGCCGACGATCGGCACCCCGGGGAGGGCCTGGGCGACCTGCCAGACGCAGCGGACGGCCACCGGCCGGATGGCCGGGCCGGACAGCCCGCCGGTGACCGCGGCCAGCCGGGGCCGGCGCCGGTCGACGTCGACGGCCATGCCGAGCAGGGTGTTGATCAGGGTCAGCCCGTCGGCCCCGGCGTCGACCACCGCGCCGGCCACGGCGACCAGGTCGGTGACGTCGGCGGTCAGCTTGGCCAGCAGGGGCCGGCCGGGGGCGGCCGCCCGGACCGCGGCCACCACCTGGGCGGCGGCGGCCGGGTCGGTGGCGAACACCTCGCCGCGGTGCTCCACGTTGGGGCAGGACAGGTTGAGCTCGACCAGGGCCACCCCGGGCTCGCCGTCCAGGCGGGCGGCCAGCCGCCCGAACTCGCCGGGGGTGCGGCCGACCAGGCTGACGACCACGGTGGCGCCGGCGTCGGCCAGGAATCTCAGATCGCCGGCGCGGAACGCCTCCACCCCCGGGTTCTGGAGGCCGATGGCGTTGAGCATCCCCGAGGGGGTCTCGGCCATCCGTGGGGTGGGCCGGCCCCGGCGGGGCTCCAGGCTGACCGACTTGGTGACGATGCCGCCGATGGCGGCCAGGTCGACCCAGCCGGCCATCTCCCGCCCGAACCCGAAGCACCCGGACGCGGCCAGCACCGGGGTCGGAAGCCGGACCCCGCACAGGTCGACCGACAGGTCCAGGGTGCTCATGGCGTCGGCTCCAGCTCGGGGTAGCCGAGCTCGGCCCAGGCGATGGCGGTGCCGTCGAACACCGGCCCCTCCAGGCACGACCGGGCCATCCGGGCCGGTTCGGGCGATCCTCCCCCGACCGGCACCACGCAGGAGAAGCAGATGCCGGTGCCGCAGGCCATCTGCTCCTCGACCGCGACCTGGCAGGGCACGCCGGCGGCGGCGGACAGGCGGCTGACCGCGGCCAGCATCGGCATCGGCCCACAGGCGTAGACCCGCTCGGCCCCGGTGCCGGCGAGCAGGCCGGGCAGCGGGTCGGTGACCAGCCCGCGCTGGCCGGCCGACCCGTCGTCGGTGGTCACGGTCAGGGTGTGACCGAGCCGCCTGGCCTCCACGGCGTCGAGCAGGCGCCCGGCGGTGGCCGCCCCGATGGCGAAGTCGACCCGGCAACCCCGCGCCCGCAGCTCGGTGGCCAGGAAGAACAGCGGGGCGGTGCCGTAGCCACCCCCGACCAGCAGGCAGGCGACCGGCGTCTCCGGCGGGTCGAACGGCCGGCCGAGCGGCCCGAGGGCGTCGACGGTGTCGTGGGGCCGGAGCCCGGCCAGGGCCCTGGT
>DATABK010000247.1:0-2690 GCA_036259695.1 Actinomycetes bacterium
CTCGGCGCCGTCGCCGAGCAGGGCGGCGGGGTCGGCGACCAGCCGCTCGGCCCCCGACGCCAGGTCCAGCACCCACAGCCGGTTGACCGGGTCGTCGCCGCCGGCCGAGCGCAGGAACGCCACCCGGGCGCCGTCGGCCCCGACCTGGAACCCGCGCGGCCGCCCGAGCGTGAACCCCCGGGTCCGGGCGTGCCGGCGGGGGAAGGAGGCGTCCGCCGGGGGGCTAGCCAAAGCCGACGGCCAGGGCGACCGCGCCGGCGGCCAGGGCCACGGCCAGGACGATGAACGGCAGGGCCCGCATCCAGGTGGTCTTGGAGTCGGCGATCACCAGCATGCCCACGGCGAAGGCGCCGTAGCCGACCGCCTGGAGGGTCGGGTCGCGTCGCAGCAGGCTGACGATGCCGATGCCGAGCACGGCGAAGTAGATGTAGAGGGCGATCTTGGGGTGGAGCAGCATCGGCCGCTCGTACACCCGCCCCTTGCGGTCGACGTCGCCGACCCGGGCCTTCTTCAGCAGCGGCTGGGACCGGCCGCCGGGGGCCGGCCGCCGCGTGGCCGTCCCCGACGACGCCTTGGCCGCCGGCCGCTCCTCCTTGGGAGCGGGCTCCCAGCCGGACTGCCGGCGGGCCCGTTCGATGGCGCGCCGCTTGCGGGCCCGCTCCCGGTCCTTGCGTGCCACCCGTTCACCTCCCGAAGCGCCGCCGTCGCTGGGCATACGACCGCAGGGCGCGAAGGAAGTCCACCTTACGGAAGTCCGGCCAGTATGTGTCGGCGAAGTAGTACTCGGCGTGGGCCGACTGCCACAGCAGGAACCCCGACAGCCGGATCTCGCCGGAGGTGCGGATGATCAGGTCGGGGTCGGGCACCCCGGCGGTGTACAGGTGGCGGGCGATCTCGTCCGGGGTGACCAGGCCGGCGGCCTCACCCAGCTCCAGGTTCTTGTCGCCGTACTCCGAGAGGAGCCGGCGGACGGCGTCGGCGATCTCCTCACGGCCGCCGTAGCCGACGGCCACGTGCAGGGTGCCGCCGCTGTGGCCGCGCGACGCCCGCTCGGCCGCCAGCAGGGTGGCGCGGGTCCGCTCGGGCAGGGCCTCGAGCTGGCCCACGGGCACGATCCGGTAGCCGTCGGGGGCGCCGTCGCGGGCCAGCTGGACGACCTTGGCCTCGATGATCTGGAGCAGGTCGGCCAGCTCGGCCGGGTGGCGCTGGAGCAGGTTCTCGGTCGACAGCAGCCACAGGGTGACCACCGGGATGCCGAGCTCGGCCGACCAGGCCAGCAGGCGGTCGATCTGGGCGGCGCCCCGGCGGTGGCCCTCGCTGGTGCCCATGCCCAGCTCCCTGGCCCAGCGGCGGTTGCCGTCCAGGATGACCCCGACGTGGCGGGGCAGCCCGCCCCGGCGGCGCAGGTCGGCGGCCAGCCGTCGTTCATACAGGCGGTAGAGGAGATCCGAGGGACCCATGGGCAGATGCTACCGCCGCCCCGGTGGGGTAGCGTCCGCCCAGGCAGCGTGGATACGAGAATGGGACCGAACCGTCGCCCGGCCGTGGCAGCGGCTACCCTGGGAGCCGACGTTGGCGAGCCGGGAGGGCGGCGTGACCGAGACGACCGAGCAGGAGGGGACCTGGACGTGCGAGCGCTGCGGCGCCGTGCGTCCGGCGAGCTGGACATGCAGCTGCGGCGGCGAGGGCAAGGGCGAGCGGATCGTCCCCGAGGGCTGGAACCCGGAGCTGACCCGGACCAGCCGCCCCCGCCTGGGCCTGATCGCCCGCCCGGAGCAGCCGGAGCCGGGGGAGTAGCCGAGCCGCCGGCGACCGGGGCTGTGGACAACCAGGAGGCGCCGCCTCCGCCGTCGGCTACCCTCCCGGTTCGGGGGCCCACGGATCCGGCGGGGGTCGGGGTCCCGCGCGCCCCCGGCCACGGGCCGTGGCATCCCGCGACCCAGCTGGAGATTCTGCATGCGGCGCCGGCGTTCGCGGTGGTCGGGGTCGGGCTGGCGTTCGGGTTGGTGGCCATGCGGGCCGAGCTCCGCTGGGACCGGCTGGCCCTGCTGGCCGGGCTGCTGATCTGCAACCAGTACGCCGCCGGGGCGCTCAACGACGCGGTCGACGCCGCCGCCGACGCGGCCGCCGACCGGGGCAAGCCGATCCAGCGGGGAGTGATCTCCCGGCGGGCGGTGGCCACGGCGGCGGCGGTCGCCGGGGTCGCCTCGCTCGGGTTCGGCCTCGCCCTCGGCCCGGCCACCTTCGCCCTGGCCGTGGTCGGGCTGGCGTGCGCGTGGTCCTATGACCTGTGGCTGAAGGGGACGATCTTCAGCGCCCTGCCGTTCGCGGTCGCGGTGCCGGTGGTGCCGCTGTTCGGGTACGGCGCGGCCGGGCGGTTCCCGGCCGTGCTCTGGTGGGCCTGGCCGATCGGGGCCCTGCTGGCCATCGCCACCCACCTGGCCGACGCCCTGCCCGACGTCGAGCGGGACCGGGCCACCGGGGTCAGGGGGCTGGCCACCCGCCTGGGGGTCGGGCGGGCGGCGGCGGTGGCCGCCGGCTGCTACGGCGCCGCCGTGGTCATGGCCCTGTGGACCGGGCTGGCCGCCGGCGACCGTCCGGTGGTGGTGGCCGGGGCGGCCCTGGCGGTGGCCCTCGGCCTGGCCGCCGTGCCCGCCGGCGCCCGCGGCCCGGCCGGCCGCCGGGTCGCC
>DATABK010000248.1:0-6512 GCA_036259695.1 Actinomycetes bacterium
CGTCAAGGCCGTCCAGGCCCAGCTCGGCCATGCCTCGGCGGCGGTAACGCTGGACCGCTACGGGCACCTGTTCCCGGACGAGCTCCAGAAGCTCGCCGAGCGACCCCAGGACACCTACGCAGACGCGGTTACGACCCAGCACGGACCGAGGATTCCGGGACGATGCTTGGAGAAAGCAAAGGAGCAGGTCGTTGACCTGCTCCTTTTTGGTGGAGGTGGGGAGACTCGAACTCCCGTCCCGCGGCGTCGTACCAGGGATTCTCCGAGCGCAGCCGCCGGTTGAGGTTCGGGCCCGGGCTGTCCGGTGGCGACGCTCCCGGGTCCTAGCCAGCTGAGGTGTTCCTGGGGCGGGCGCTGGCATCCCGCCTCAGGTGAGCCTGCTATCGACGCCCGACCCGCTCCCACAGGCAAGGAGCGGCGGACGGCTGTCTAAGAAACCTTAGGCAGCGAGCGCGTAGTTAGGCTTGGCGCTTATGGTTTTCGCGGTTTGGTACGAAGCCCCGCGAACTCCGGCTCGCTTCCCCTGGATCGATCCGTCACGGTCGAACCCAGGCACCCCCGTATGTTGTTGTCAACGCCCTCCATTGTAGCGTTGTTCCCGCTACCCTCCGGCGCATGTCCACAACAGCTGTGATCGCGGTCACCGGGGCGACCGGTGGCCTTGGCGGGCGGGTGGCCCGGCGGCTGGCCGACCGGGGGGCCCGGCAGCGGCTGGTGGTCAGGGACCCGGGCCGGGCCCCGGCGCTGGCCGGGGCGGAGGCGGCGGCCGGGAGCTACGACGACCCCGAGGGGCTGCGGCGGGCGTTCGAGGGAGCGACCACCCTGTTCATGGTGTCGGCGTCCGAGGACCCCGACCGGCGGCGGCTGCACGCCAACGTGGTCGACGCGGCCGGCGACGCCGGGGTCGAGCGGATCGTGTACACCTCGTTCTACGGGGCCGCGCCGGAGTGCACCTTCACCTTCGGCCGGGACCACTGGCACGCCGAGCAGCACATCAAGGCCAGCGGGCTGCGCCACACCTGCCTGCGCGACAACCTCTACATCGACTTCCTGGCGCTGCTGGTCGGGCCCGACGGGGTCATCCGGGGGCCGGCCGGGGACGGGCGGGTGGCCGCGGTCACCCGCGACGACATCGCCGACGTGGCCGCGGCCGTGCTGCTGGACGACGGCGGGCGCCACGACGGGCGCACCTACGACATGACCGGGCCCGAGGCCCTGACCATGGACGAGATCGCCGGGGAGCTGTCCCGGGCCACCGGGCGGAGGATCACCTACCACAACGAGACCCTGGAGGAGGCCTACGCCTCCCGGGCCCACTACGGCGCCCCCGACTGGGAGGTCGCCGGCTGGGTGACCACCTACGCGGCCATCGCCAACGGCGACCTCGACCAGGTGTCGGGCGACGTGGAGGCCGTCAGCGGCCACCCGCCCATGAGCCTGGCCGAGTTCCTGCGCCGCAACCCCGACAGCTACCGGCGACTGACCGAGGCACCCGGGGCCTAGGTGCCCGCGCCCTAGGCTCGGGTGCGGGCCTTGCGGGCCCTGGCCATCTCCCGCTCGGCGTCGCGCTTGGCCAGGGACTGGCGCTTGTCGTAGGCCCGCTTGCCCCTGGCCAGGCCAAGCTCGACCTTGACCAGCTGGTTCTTGAAGTAGATGCGCAGCGGGACCAGGGTCAGGCCGCGCTCCTTGATCCGGGCGGCCAGCTGGTCGATCTGCTTGCGATGGAGCAGGAGCTTGCGCGGCCGGGTCGGCTCGTGGCCGTCGTAGCCGGTGTGGGAGTAGGCGGGGATCTGCATGTGCAGGACGACGTCGTCGCCCTCGAGGGTGGCGTAGGCGTCCTGGAGCGAGCCCTTGCCCTCGCGGAGGGTCTTCACCTCGCTGCCGCGCAGGACCACGCCGGCCTCGATGGTCTCGAGGATCTCGTAGTCATGGCGGGCCCGGCGGTTGGTCGCCACCGTGCCCGGGGGCTCGCGCCTGGGCATGGACAGCCGCCGACCTAGATCCGGACGTACTTGCGCAGCGCGAGCAGGCTGGCCAGGGCCGAGGCGACCACCCCGAGGGCGAGCAGCACCACGCAGGACGCGTAGAACTCGCGCATCCCGACCGCTGGCAGGATCTGGAAGATCGACACCTGTTGGCGGACCCGGTCCAGGTAGAACATGCCCGCCCGGAGCAGCCCGAAGGCGATCAGCGTGCCCAGCAGCCCGGCGACCACGCCCTCGGCCAGGAACGGCAGCCGGATGTAGGTGTTGGAGGCCCCGACCAGCTTCATGATCTGGGTCTCCTTGCGGCGGGCGAACGCGGCCACCCGCACCGTCACCGCGATCAGCACCACGGCGGCGATGCCGAGCACCGCGGCCAGCACGAAGAAGGAGTTCTTGAGCATGTTGAGGACCGCGAACAGCCGCTCGACCAGCTTCTTCTGGTCGATCACGGAGTCGATCCCCGGGTTGCAGATCTCCTTGCCGCGGTCGTTGAAGGTGCCCGAGCAGAACTCGTCGTGGACCTGGGCGAACTGGGTCGGGTCCTTGAGCTTGACCCGGTAGCTCTCGGGCAGCACGTCCGGGCTGACGTTGCGGACCATGTCGGGCGAGTCCTTGAACTGGTCCCGGAAGCGCGTGTAGGCGTCCTCCTTGGACTCGTAGTAGACGCGCTCCACGGCCGGCAGGGCCTCCAGCTGGGCCCGGATGGCGTCGCGCTGCTCGGCCGGGATCTTGGGGGCGAGGAAGACCGAGACCTCGATCCTGTCCGACCAGTAGCCGCCGAACAGCGAGACCTGCTTGCCGGCGAGCAGGGCGATCCCGAACAGGGTCAGGCTGATGGCGACGATGATGACCATGGAGATGGCCAGCAGCAGGTTGCGGCGGAACCCCCGGTAGGCCTCGACGGCGATGTACGAGAGCCTAAACGCCAAGGTCGTACACCCCCCGCTCCTGGTCGCGGACGACCTTGCCGTGCTCCAGCTCGACCACCCGCTTGCGCATCTGGTCGACGATGCGCTCGTCGTGGGTGGCCATGACCACGGTGGTGCCGGTGCGGTTGATCCGCTCCAGCAGCCGCATGATGTCGCCGGAGGTGGTCGGGTCCAGGTTCCCGGTCGGCTCGTCGCACAGCATCAGCAGCGGCCGGTTGACGAACGCCCGGGCGATCGAGACCCGCTGCTGCTCGCCCCCGGACAGCTCGTGGGGGAACCGGTCGGCCTTGTCCTGGAGGCCGACCAGCTTCAGGACCTCGGGGACGGTCCGCTCGATGGAGTGCCGCCGGGCCCCGATGACCTCCAGGGCAAAGGCGACGTTCTCGCGCACGGTCTTGTTGGACAACAGCTTGAAGTCCTGGAACACACAGCCGATGGAACGGCGCAGGGCCGGCACCTTCCAGGAGGCGAGCCGGTTCAGCTCCTTGCCGGCGACCCAGATCTTGCCTGCGGTCGGGCGCTCCTCCTTGGTCAGCAGGCGGAGGAAGGTCGACTTGCCGGAGCCGGACTGACCGACCACGAAGACGAACTCGCCCTTGCCGATCTCCACCGACACGTCGTCAAGGGCGATCACGTCGTTCCCGTACGTCTTGCTGACATGGTCAAGCTTGATCACGGGGCGGGTATGGCCTTTCGCTCGTCGGGGCTGCACGGGCGGGAAGGTGGGGGCCTCCCCGTTGGCCGTCGGCCTGGACAACGCAAGACCATACCAGACCTGCTTCTCAATATCAGGGACCCTGGCGCCGCCTGGCCTTGCGCCGGCCGAGGACCGTCGGGGCCAGGAGGGCTCCGATCCCGGTGACGGTGAGGGCCTTGCCGGCCAGGTCGACGGGGGTGTCGCGGTAGCTGAGGCGGACCTCGGGCTGGGTCGGGACGACCACCATCAGCCCGGGCGACAGCATCCACGGGCCCTCCGCCCCCTCGGCCGTCCAGTTGGGGAACCAGGAGACCTTGACGATGTGGGGCTCGCCGACCCGGTCGGTCCGGAAGCTGACCACGTCGCCGGTCCGGCTGGTGGTGGCGGCCAGCTCCCCCGGCCGGTCCAGCCGCTCCTGGGGCAGGGTGGTGAGCGGCAGCGGCCCGGCCTCGGCGAACGCGGCCGTGGCCGCCCGGTCGTCGGAGGACGCGAACACCAGCGGAATCGACACCCATTCGGGCCTGGCGTACCAGGCCAGCCCGTTGGCCCGCCAGTCGGGGTGGTCGACCAGCACCGGCCGGTACCGGGGGACCTCGACCAGGTTGCCGGAGGAGACCTGGTAGATGGTGAAGCGGCCGCTGCGCTCGACCTCGGGCAGGCCGGCGGCCTTCGCGGCCTGCATCTCGGCGTCCTGCAGGCCGAGGTCCCGGCACGGCACCGCCTGGTCCTTGTCGTCCTTGCAGGCGTCGTAGGCGACGTAGTAGCGGACGCCGAACAGCCGCAGGTGGGCCAGGCCGGTCGGGAAGTCCATGGCGTCGGGGTAGTCGACGCCGGGCACCGCCTGGGTCTGGGTCTCGGAGGTCTCGGCCTGGTTGATGAAGTGGAACGGGGCGTTGAGCGACGACTCGATCAGCAGCCCCTCCATGGTCGGCTGGCCGCCGAACACGGGCACGTTCTCCAGCGTCCTGGTCGTGCCGAAGCGCTCGTAGTCGCGGTTGAACTCCCACATGACCCGGCCCGGGGGCAGGGTGGCCAGGGTGTCGAACAGGTCCCTGGCCTCCGGCCAGCCGCTCTTGGCCTCGTAGCCGCTGTAGTTGTACATGGCCCAGTCGTCCACGAACCCGCGGTGGCGCCAGGCCCCGACCACCGGCGTCACCACCATGAGGACGACCACGGCCAGCCAGGCGTACCGCAGCGACACCCCGGTGCGCCGCTGCAGCCAGGCGGCCACCCAGCCGGCGACCACGGACGCGCCGTAGGCGGCCACCAGCAGCGAGAACAGGTAGAGGAAGGGGAGCATGCGGGCGTTCCACAGGGCCGCCTCGGGGGCGATCCGGGTCAGGGCCACGAACACGAACGCGGCCACCGCGCCCGGCCAGGCGTACAGCAGCACCCGCCGCTCGCCCCTGGCCACGGCCACCACCAGCCCGACCGCGGTCAGCAGCAGGTAGGGGCGGATCTCGTTGGGCAGCAGCAGGCTGTAGACCTCGAGCTGGTCCCAGCGGAAGTGGGCGGTGTACTGCACGCGCAGGATGAACGGCAGCCCCCAGAACGCGGTCAGGCAGAACGCCACCCCCATGACCAGGGCCAGGCGCCGGAACGAGGCCAGGGCGGCGGCCAGCGGCCGGCGCAGCAGCAGCCCGGTCGCGCCCAGCACGAGGACGATGGTGGTCAGGATGTGGCTCAGCACCAGCGCCGAGACCAGCAGGGCGGCGGCCCGCCAGCCCTTGCCGTCCTCACAGACCCGCCAGAGCACGGCCAGGGCCAGCGGCAGGAGGGCGAACGAGATCGAGAAGGGGAACTCCCCGGCCATCGTGCTGGCGATGTTCCCGCCCCAGATCGTGAACTGCTGGGTCGGGGTGACCTGGGACATGAACAGGAACACGGTCGCCGCGCAGGCGGCCAGCAGCGGGGCCGGCTCGCGCAGGCGCAGGATCCGGAACGCTCCCCAGCAGGTCACCGGGAGGGCCAGCAGTCCCAGCACGGTCACCAGCTTGAACGCCACCTGCTCGCCGAGGGGCAGGGTGAGCACGGCGATGAGCGTGTACGGCAGCGGGAAGTAGAAGGTGAGCATGGGGATGCCGGCGAACCAGCCCGGCGCCCAGCCGGTCACCCGCCCCCTTGGCAGCAGCTCCTCGCGCAGGAAGGTGGCCACGTAGTGGTGCGACCCCATGTCGCCGCCAGCCGCGGTGGTCGCGGTCAGGATAAGGTTCCAGTGCAGGGTCTTGAGAAGGACGAGGTAGATGGCGCCGAAGGTCAGCACCGTGAGGCCGCGCTGCACCCAGATGGTCCGGGTGCGAGCCGCGGTCAGCCCCTCGCGGGCGAAGGCGGCGATGGTCGCCAGCAGTGCCTCCTCGGGTCGTGGTCGCCAGCAGCCATGAAACCAGGATCGGCATGGTAATGCGCCCTCCGGCCGCCCCGGTGACCGCGTCGCCCGCCCCGCGCTGGACCGGGCGCTGGCTGCCGGCCGGGGATCTGCCCCTGGACGAGGAACGGGCGGCGACCGTCTCCTTCGACCGCCGCGGCCGCTGCCGGCTCACCCTGGCCCTGGACGGGCCGGCCACCGGCGCGGACGTGGCCGCCCTCGAGGAGGCGGCCGACGTCCTGCCCAACCTGTACCTGTACGACCTGGACGACACGGCCGACTACCCCGAGCGCCACGCCGATGCCTTCGGCCTGGCCAAGCCGCTGGCCGTCGACGCCTTCAACCACGCCGCCGAGGTCGAGCTGCTGGCCCCGCCGGGCGGCGAGCCCCTCCCCCGCCGCCTCGGCCGCTTCGGGCTCCCCGTCCGCACCGGGGGCTCCGATCCGGGCGCCGTGGACAATCGGGGAGCCCTCTCTGGGGACCCAGATCCGGGGGCTGTGGACAACCGGGGAGCCCTCGCCGCCGGGCCGGCTACC
>DATABK010000249.1:0-10448 GCA_036259695.1 Actinomycetes bacterium
GGCGACCCCGCGGACGGTCAGGAACCCGGCGACCAGGGGGGCCATGACCAGGCGGGGGTCGCGGGCATAGCGGCGGCAGTAGAAGCGCAGGGCGCTCTTGTGGTGGTGGACGACCTTGGCGTAGGGGGCGCTGCGGGTGGAGCCCCCGACGACGTGCTTGACCTCGGCCAGGGGGTCGAACACGACCCGCCACCCGGCCCGGTGCAGCCGCAGGCAGGCGTCCATCTCCTCGAAGTACATGAAGTAGCCGGGCTCGAACCCGCCGATGTCGTCAAAGGCCTGGCGCCGGAACAGCATGCAGGCCCCTGAGACCCAGTCGACGTCCAGGGGGCGGCTCCGGTCGACCCCGACCATGTGGTAGCGGCGGGTGGCCGGGTTGTCCGGCCAGACCGGGGCCAGGGCGGCGTGCAGGGCGCCCATCAGCAGCGACGGGAACCGGCGCCCGGTGGGGTAGTCGGAGCCGTCGGGGTTGGCCAGGTGGGGGCCGACGCAGCCGATCCGCGGGTCCGAGGCCGCGGTGGCCAGCAGCCGGCGCAGCGAGCCGGGCGACAGCCAGGTGTCGGGGTTGGCGATCAGCAGCCAGGGTGCCCCGGTCTGGGCCACCCCGGTGTTGATGGCCCGCGACAGGCCCTGGTTGACGTGGTTCTCCAGCACCTTGGCGCCGTAGCTACGGGCGATCTCGACGCTGGCGTCGGTGGAGGCGTTGTCGACCACCACCACCTCCAGCGGGTGGGGCCCGGCCGCCCGCTCCAGCGACCCCAGGCACATGGCCAGGTCGCGGGCGCTCTGGAAGGTCACCAGAACCACCGCGACGGCGCTCGCGGACGACCCTGCCTGGTTCGCCACCATGACGAGGATCCTACGCCCCAGCCTCATCGCGGGTCCGCCCCCAGCAAGGCATTCTCACCGAGCGTGGCCGATGTTAGGCTCGACCGGCCGACGGCGGCCGAGCGAGAGGGGCGTGGATTCATGGTCCGGTTCAGCTACGTGCAGACCCCCGACTATCCCCTGAGCGACTCGATCGACATGATCAGGACCGCCGACGACCTGGGCTTCTACGCCTGCTACAGCGTCGACGAGATCTACCACAAGGACATGTGGCTGCTGTTCGCGGCCGCCGCCGACAAGACCCGCAACATCCGCATGGGGCCCAACGTCACCCACGTGATCCTGCGCGACCCGACCCTGATCGCCCAGCAGCTGGCCACCCTGGACGAGCTCACCGGGGGGCGGGCCGAGGCGGTGGTCAGCTTCGGCAACCTGGTCATGCTCAGCCAGTACCACGTGCAGTGGCAGGGCAGCCGCCCCCTGGCCCGGGTCAGGGAGGGCATGTCGGTCCTGCGGACCATGCTGGACACCGGCAAGATCGACCACCAGGGCGAGTTCTTCAAGTACACCGGGCTGTTCACCGCCGCCCGGCCGGTCCAGGAGCGGGTGCCGCTCAAGCTCGGGGCCATGGGCGGGCCCCGCAGCTTCGAGCTCGCCGGGGAGATCGCCGACGGCATGCACCACGCTCTCGGCTACTCCAGGGAGAACTACGAGTACGTGGTGGACCACGTCCGCAAGGGAGCCGAGAAGGCCGGCCGCAACTTCGAGGACCTGGACCTGGGCGCCTGGGTGATCAGCGTGGTCGCCAACGACGCCAAGGTCGCCAAGGAGGCCGCCCGCATCATCGTCGCCTTCTACATCCCCTCGATGCCCCAGTCCCAGGTGGAGCGGCACGGCATCGAGTACGCCAGCCTCCAGCCGATCTTCGACGCCTTCGCCTCTGGCGACGTGGCCAAGGCGATCGAGCTGACCACCCCCGAGCTGGTCGACAAGCTCTCGGTGGCCGGCACCCCCGAGGAGTGCGTCCACAAGCTCCAGACCGACATCCTCTCCACCGGCATCAACCACGTGATCGCCGCCCTCGTCGACCCGGTCCTGGTCAAGTTCTTCTCCGGCCAGACCGTCGACGTCCCCGACGTGAAGAGCCAGCTCAAGCTGATCGCCGACAAGGTGATGCCCGAGCTCGACTGACGGAGGCCAACCGCCGTGACCAGGATCCCCGACGTCGAAGGCAGTGACCTCGTCCCCCGCGACCCCGACGTGCTCTCGATCGGGGACCGGGCGGCCGCCGAGGCGGCCACCCGCAAGCTGGCCGAGGGCTACGAGGACCGCGCCTGGGGCTGCATGTCCTCGCGGCACAAGTTCTGCCGCGAGCCCTGCCCGGTCTACCAGGTGACCCGCAACGAGCAGCACACCAGCTACGGCTTCCACGCCACCGTGGCCGCCATGTCCCAGGGCCTGGTCGACCTGGAGGACGCCTACGAGCAGTACGCCTACTGCACCCAGTGCGGGGCGTGCGAGCTCCGCTGCCCCAACACCCTGTTCACCGGCGACTTCTACCGCAACCGGACCCAGCTCGTGCAGCTGGTCAAGGCGGTGCGGGCGGCCGGGGTGGAGGCCGGGATCGAGCGCGCCTCCTGGAAGCGGTGGAACGACGACACCGTCGCCTTCCGCAACGAGCTGCAGGGCGACCCGGCCCAGGTGGCCGGCTGGGCCGACGACCTCGACCTGCCCAGGGGCGGGGAGACGATCCTGTTCTGCGACTGCATGGCCGCCTACCGCCAGACCAAGGTCCCGCGGGCGGTCAGCCTGCTGCTGCGCGAGGCCGGGGTCGAGGTCGGGCTGATGAACGACCAGTGGTGCTGCGGCGGCCCCGCCCTGGAGATGGGCTACACCGACATCTTCGAGCAGTTCGCCCGCCACAACCTGGAGGACTGGCGCCAGGCGGGGGCCAAGCGGGTGGTCACCCTCGACCCGCACGACTACATCGCCTTCGTCGAGGACTACCCGCGGCTGTTCGGCGACTACGGGATCGAGGTCCTGCACATCACCGATCTCCTCGCCGAGCTCATCGAGCAGGGCAAGCTCAGGCTGGAGCGGCCGATCCCGGTCAGCGTCACCTACCACGACCCCTGCCGGCTCAACAAGCGCCGCGGCATCTGGGAGTCGCCGCGCAAGCTGCTGCGGGCCATCCCCGGGCTGGAGTTCCGCGACGTCGACCACGTCACCCAGTGGTCGATGTGCTCGGGGGCGGGCGGCGGCCTGCCGGTCGCCCTGCCCGAGGTGGCCGAGAAGGTGGCCCGCAACCGGCTGGACCTGGCCAGGCCGGTCGGGGCCGACGTGCTCGCCTCGGCCTGCGTCTGGGCCGAGGACCACCTGGAGCGGGTGGCCGCCGCCGACGGTGCCATGCCGGTGGTCGACATCACCGTGCTGGCCGCCATGTCGGCCGGGCTGCTGGAGGCCGAGCCGTGGCTGGCCGAGGTCGCCCGCAACCGGGAGGCGGCCCAGAGCACGGCGGGCGCCCTCGGAGCCTCGCGCGGCGAAGAGGAGCGCCAATGACCATGACCTACGAGGGCGTCAACCGCCAGGCGGTGGCCGAGCTGGTCGACATCCTCGGCCCCGAGCGGGTGGTCGTGACCCCCCAGGGCCGCCTCATCCGGGCCATGGTGCCGGCCCCGTTCCCGTTCCACCGCTGGGCCGACGAGGCCCCCGAGCTGGCCGTGCTGCCGGAGACCACCGAGGAGGTGGTGGCCATCGTCAAGCTGGCCAACCGGCTGCGCATCCCGATCGTGCCCAGGGCCGGGGCGACCGGCCTGAACGACGGGGCCAAGCCCAACCGGGGCGGGATCGTGGTCGACACCAAGCGGATGAACAAGGTCCTGGAGGTCGACACGACCGACTGGACGGTCACCATCCAGCCGTCCATCAACATGCTCAAGCTGAACGAGTACCTGGCCCCCCACGGCGTCTGGTATCCCGACGACCCGGCCTCCTACCCGGTCAGCATCGTCAGCGGCCGCATCGGCACCGGCGGCTGGTCGCTGCTGGGCAGCCGCTACGGCCACGTCCGCGACAACGTCATCTCCATGGAGGTCGTGCTCCCCACCGGCGACCTGCTCGAGGTCGGCCAGGGCGGCGGCCGCAAGATCCGCCACTCCTCGACCGGCTATCGGCTGAAGGACCTGTTCCTCGGCCACCAGGGGACGCTCGGCATCGCCACCCAGGCCACCCTCGAGCTGTACCCGCGGCCCGAGGCCGAGTTCCCGGCCTTCTTCGGCTACGAGTCGTTCGAGGCCGGCTACCGGGCCATGCAGCCGTTCTGCCGCTCCAACCTGGCCACCCTGGCCGGGGTGATCCTGTTCGACGAGCGCAAGGTCCAATATCTCCGCCGCGACGACGAGGCCTACATCCCCGAGCCGGAGTCGCTCCAGTCGATCGTGGCCGTGGCCGCCTACGGCTCCGAGGGCGAGGTCGCGGCCGCCCGCGACCGGCTGATGCGCATCGGCGCCGAGACCGGCGGCCGCTACCTGGGCGAGGAGCTGTCCGAGCTGGACTGGGCGTCGCGCCATGACCGCTACGCGACCCCGCTGCACGGCCGCTCCCGCGACCGGGCGGTCCACATGAGCTGGCACTGCGAGGATGCGGCCATCACCTACTCCCAGCTGCCGTTCGTCAAGCGGCGCTGGCACGAGATCGCCGACCGCTACATCGCCGAGCACGAGGTGTTCGACAACTGGGGGATGTTCTTCTACACCAACAACGCCTACAAGGGCTGGGGCGACTTCCTGGTCGAGATCGACATCGGCATCTGGGAGCAGCGCCTCGACGAGGCCAGCTGGCGGGCCTGGACCGACATGAAGCGCGAGATCACCCAGGCGTCGCTGGACGCCGGCGGGTCCATCTCGGCCTGCCACGGCGCCACCCGGGAGGGCGAGGTCGAGCTGGTCCCGGCCGAGCTGGGCGGCCAGTTCGATCTCATGTTGAAGTTGAAGCGGATGCTCGACCCCAACAACATCATGAACCCGGGCAAGTACCTGCTCGACCGGGCCTACGAGGACGGAGGAGGCTGAGGATGCCGGACGAGGACTACGGCGAGCCCCGCGGCACCGCCCCACCCGCCCCCCCGGCCGACGAGCGCGACCTCCCGCCCGGGGTGGTCGACAACAACGGCCACTACGAGGTCGACCCGGCGCTGATGTCGGTCTACCCCCAGTTCGCCACCGACTTCGAGGTCGACCGGATCGTCACCGGCCGGCTCGAGTACCTGTACTGGGTCCAGCGCCACTTCGCCGACCGGGTGCTCCCGCCGCACCCCGAGGGCCCGGGCAGCTGACCAGCAGCTAACCCCGAGTTCATGGCGGACCGTGCATCATGGATGCGCCATGCCCGCTGGACCGCTCGGGAGGAGGTGCGGCTCGCGTGAGGATCGAGTCCTCGGTGACCTCGGTGTCGTGGATCCCCAGGGAGGCCATCGAGGGGACGGTGAAGCTGCCCTTCGAGCTCGGGGTGGCCCACTACGACCTGCCGCCGCCGGACCACCTCGACGACCTCGAGGGGCTGCTCGGCACCAGCGCCATCCGGTTCGCCAACGAGCTGCGGGCCTACGTCGACGTCGACGACGACGGCAGGGTCACCGGCTACGGCCACCTCGGCCGGGGGCACATGGGCCACACCCGCATGCGGCTGGCCGGGATCGGCCTGACCTTCTGCGGGGTCAGCTTCCCCGACCTGCGCGGCCAGCCGGAGGTCGGCGACGGGGTCGTCCGGTTCACCCAGACGGCCGGGGGCCAGCCGGGCATGCCGTCGCCCCGGCGGGTCCGGCGGCGGCCGTACGTCCAGGTCCGCGGGCCGGTGGTGTGGTCGACGCTGGCCCTGGAGATCCGGGCCGATCAGACCGCGGCCTTCGAGGTCGTCGGGGCCAGCTCCTTCCCCCGGCACTGGATCTACGGCCACGACGGCACCCTCAAGGCCAAGACCGGGCTGATCGACTTCGACACCTGGTACCGGGAGTCGTTCGGGCAGCGGAACCCCTGGGGCGACCAGGAGTCGCCGGCGGTGGTCACGGCCGTCGAGACCGAGCTGGAGCGGGAGCTGTCGGCCATCATCGTCGGCTCCGACCCACCCTTCCGGCGCCTGCGGGCCGGCGAGGTCCTCGTCGGCCAGGGGGACCCCGGGGACGAGCTCTACCTCCTGTTCGACGGGATCCTGGCCGTCGAGCAGGACGGCCAGCAGGTCGCCGAGGTCGGCCCGGGGGCCATCCTGGGCGAGATGGCGCTGCTGGAGGGGGGCCGCCGCACGGCCACCCTGCGCGCCGTGACCCGCTGCCGGGTGGCGGCCGTGCCCGGCGACCGCGTCGACCGGACGGCCCTTTCCGAGCTGGCCCGGGGCCGCGGCCGGGCGGCCGGGTGACGGCCCCATGCTGACCTGCGCCGGCTGCGGCGAGCAGAACCCCGAGCGCGCCCGCTTCTGCCTCAACTGCGGCGCCTCCCTGGCGGCCGGGCAGCGGCGCGGCGCCCGCAAGGTCGTCACCGTGGTCGTCTGCGACGTCAGCGGCTCGACCGCGCTCGGCGAGCGGCTGGACCCGGAGTCGCTGGGCCGGGTCATGGCCCGGTACTTCGAGCGGACCCGGGCCGTCCTGGAGCGCCACCACGGGCTGGTCCAGAAGTTCATCGGGGACGCGGTGGTGGCCACCTTCGGGGTCCCGGTGGTCCGCGAGGACGACGCCCTGCGGGCGGTCCGGGCGGCCGCGGCCATCCAGGACGCGGTGGCCGAGCTGGACGTCGAGGGCGGCCCGGCGATCGAGGTCCGCATCGGGGTCAGCACCGGCGAGGTGATGGTCGAGGAGGCCGGCGGCGACCCGCTGGTCATCGGCGAGGCCGTCAACCTGGCGACCCGGCTGCAGGCGGCCGCCGGGCCCGGGGAGGTCCTGCTCGACCGCCGGACCTGGCACCTGTCCCGCGACGCCCTGGTCGCGGCCGAGGTGCCTGGCGCCGACGGGGGTGCCTGGCGGCTGGTCGACGTGTCCCCGGACGCCCTCGGGCACGCCCGGCGCTCGGACAACCCGCTGGTCGGCCGGCTGGCCGAGCTCCAGCTGTTCGACTGGGTGTTCCAGCGGGCGGTCAGGTCCTCGACCTGCCACCTGCTGACCGTGCTCGGCCCGGCCGGGGTCGGCAAGTCGCGGCTGGTCTCGGCGGCCGTCGACGCCCTCGACGACGCCGCCACCGTGCTGTCCGGCCAGTGCTCGGCGGACGCCGATCAGAGCAGCTTCTGGCCGGTGGCCGAGATCGTCCGCCGGGCGGCCGAGATCAAGACCGCCGACTCCCCCGACCAGGCCGAGGGCAAGCTCGAGGAGCTCATCGGCCCGCCCGACGCCGAGCGGGTGGCCGACCGGCTGGGCCGGCTGATCGGGCTCCGGCCGGACCCGGTGACCTCCGAGGACGCCGTCTGGGCGGTCCGCCGGTTCCTCGAGGTCCTGGCCGAGCGGAACCCGCTGGTGGTGGTGATCGACGACCTCCACTGGGCCCAGCCGGCCCTGCTCGACCTCATCGAGCAGGTGGTCGCCCTGGCCAGGGAGGCGCCCATCCTGGTGGTCGCGGTGGCCCGGCCCGAGCTGCTGGAGCAGCGGCCCGGCTGGTCGGGGGGGCGCCTGAACGCCAGCACCATGCTGCTGGAGCCGCTGGCCGCCGAGGAGTCGGCCACCTTGCTCGAGCACCTGGCCGGCGACGCCCCCCTGCCCGCCGACGCCACCGACCGGATCACCCGGACGGCCGAAGGCAACCCGCTGTTCCTGGAGGAGCTGCTGGCCATGCTGATCGAGGAGGGCCGGCTGCGCCGCGACGGCGGCCGCTGGGTGGCCAACGACCTGGACGCGGCCAGCACCCCGCCGACCATCCAGGCCCTGCTGGCCGCCCGTCTGGACCGGCTGGCCGGCGAGGAGCGGGCCCTGCTGGACCGGGCCTCGGTCATGGGCCAGGCCTTCGACCGGGCGGCGGTGCTGGCCCTCACCCCCGAGCCGGCCCGGGCCGAGGCCGACGCCCACCTGCTGTCGCTGGTCCGCAAGGAGCTGCTGCGCCCGGCCCCGGCCCCCCTGGGCGGCCGCGACGGCTTCCAGTTCCGCCACCAGCTGGTCCGCGACGCCGCCTACGACTCGCTGCCCAAGCAGACCCGGGCCGAGCTCCACGAGCGCTACGCCGACTGGCTGGCCGAGGCCTTCGCGGCCCGGGGCGGCGAGGTCGGGGAGGTCCTCGGCTGGCACCTGGAGCGGGCCTACCGGTTCCTGACCGAGCTCGGCCCGGCCGACGCCAACGGCCGCCGGCTCGCTGCCGCGGCCGCCACCCAGCTGGCCGCGGCCGGCCACACCGCCACCGGCCGCGGCGACCTGCCGGCCGCGGCCAACCTCCTGGAACGGGCCATCGCCCTGCTCCCGGTGGACGCCCGGGCCCGGCTCCAGCTGCTCACCGACCTCGGTGAGGTCCTGGTCCTGAACGTCGAGACCGACCGGGCCACCCAGGTCCTGGACGAGGCCCTGGCCGCCGCCGAGCGCTCCGGCGACCAGGGACTGGCCGCCCACGCCACCCTGGGCAAGCTGGAGCTGCGGCTGGACTCGCCCGACCGCGGCCCCGACCGCTACCGGGCCGACGTCGAGAATGTCCTGGCCCTGCTCAAGGAGCTGGGCGACGAGCAGGGCCAGGCGAGGGCCTGGCGGCTGCTCGGGCTGGACAGCTACCTGCGCTGCCAGATCGGCCGGGCCGAGGACGAGTTCCAGCGGGCGGTCGCCCACGCCCGGGCCGCCGGCGACCGGCGGGTCGAGGCCGGCAACCTCTATGCCCTGGTCCAGGCGGCGTACTGGGGCCCGACCCCGGTGGCCGACGGCATCCGCCGCTGCCAGGAGATCCGCGGCCAGGCCGAGGGCAGCTACCGGGTGGAGATGGCCGCCCTGCACACCCTGGCCGCCCTGGAGGCCATGGCCGGCCGGTTCGACCAGGCCCGCGAGCAGGGCGAGGCCGCCGCCCAGATCGCCGACAAGCTCGGCCCCAGCCGGTTCGCGGCCATCTGCGCCCAGTTCCTCGGCCAGGTCGAGCTGCTGGCCGGTGACCCGGCGGCGGCCGAGCGCTGGCTGCGCTGGGGCGCCGGCATCCTGGAGCGGATGGGGGAGCGGGGGCTGCGGGCCGAGATGACGGCCAACCTGGCCCGGGCCCTGGCCGCCCAGGGCCGCGACGACGAGGCCTTCGAGCTGGCCGGGGTCAGCGGCGAGCTGGCCGTCCGCGACGACCTCTACTCCCAGGTCGAGCGGCGCGGCCCCCTGGCCCAGGTGCTGGCCCGGCGGGGCCGGCTGGAGGAGGCCGAGCGGCTGGCCGCCGAGGCCGTCGAGCTGGCCGCCGGCACCGACATGCTCGGCATGCGGGCCGGGGCCCTGCTCGACCTGGCCGGGGTGCTGCGGCTGGCCGGCCGGGCCGCCGACGCCCGGCCGCTGGCCGGCCAGGCCCTGGAGCTGGCCGAGGGCAAGGGCCACCTGGTCGCCGCCAGGCAGGCACGGGAGCTGCTCGGTGGCTGACAACGGCGGCGCCAGCGGGGCCGGCGGCTCCCGGGTGGCCGCCCTCGGGCGGCCCGAGGGGCGCCGGTCCGAGGCCACCCCGGCGCCCCTGCGCCGCGACGTCCGCCTGCTCGGGCGCCTCCTCGGGCAGGTCCTTGAGGAGGCCGGGGGGCCGGGGCTGCTGGCCGACGTGGAGCGGCTGCGCCGGGCCACCATCGGGCTGCGGGCCGCCGACGGCCACCAGCGTGAGGCCAGGTCCCGGGTGGTCGAGCTGGTCGCCTCCTTCGACCTGGACCGGGCCGAGCTGCTGGCCCAGGCCTTCACCGTCTACTTCCAGCTGGTCAATCTGGCCGAGGAGCAGCACCGGGTCCGGACCCTGCGCGAGCGGCGCCTGGCCGGCGGACCGGTGCGGGAGTCGTTCGCGGCCGCCGTCGAGGAGGTCACCGGCGCGGCCGGCAGCGACGGCCTGGCCGGCCTGCTGGAGCGGCTCGAGGTGGCGCCGGTGCTGACCGCCCACCCGACCGAGGCCCGGCGCCGGGCGGTGGTCGACGCCCTGCGCCGGGTCGCGGTCGAGCTGCTGCGCCTGGACGCCCCCCGGCTGCCCGGCGACGACCAGCCCACGGCCACCCGGCGGCTCCTGGAGGAGATCACCGGCCTGTGGCGCACCGCCCAGCTCCGCCGCGACCGGCCGACCCCGCTGGACGAGGTCCGCTCGGTCATGGCCGTGTTCGACGCCACCCTGTTCCGGCTCGTCCCGGCCACCTACCGGGCGCTCGAGGAGGCCCTGACCGGGGAGGCCAGCGGGACCGGGCCGCCGCCGTTCCCGGCCTACCTGCGCTGGGGGAGCTGGGTCGGGGGCGACCGCGACGGCAACCCCAGCGTCACCGCCGAGACGACCAGGGCGACCATGGCCATCCAGGCCGACCACGTCCTGCGCGGGCTGGAGGCGGTGGCCAGGCGGGTCGGCCACGCCCTGACCGTCTCGGCCGCCGGCACCCCGCCACAGCGGGAGCTGGCCGCCTCCCTGGAGCGCGACCTGGCCAGCTTCCCCGAGCAGGCCGCGGCCATCGCCAAGCGCTGGCCCGAC
>DATABK010000250.1:0-7058 GCA_036259695.1 Actinomycetes bacterium
TCGAAGTCGCGGACGGTCATGGTGCCGTCGGCGTGGCCGGTGTAGAGGCGGCCGCTGACCACGAAGGCGCCGCGGACCGTCGACCAGTCGACCCCGGTGGTGACCGTGGAGGCGGTGCCCAGGCTGGTGCCGTCAAAGGCGCGGCGGGTCATGGTGCCGTCGGTGCCGAGGCGGAACAGGTCGCCGGGGAGGGTGCCGACCCGGGACTCGGGGACCGGGGTGCCGCCGGCCAGGGGCATGAAGGCGATGCGGCCGTGGTACTCGTAGCGGCCGATGCGGTCGGTGTCGCTGCCGATCCAGAGGCCCTGGCTGGTGGCGACGAGGGCGAAGGCGCCCACGCCGCGGTCGCGGCCGGGGTTCCAGGACAGGGGCAGGCCGTTGACCGGGTCGAGGGCGGCGATGCCCTCGCGGGCGACCGCGCCCGGGCCGGCCCGGTCGGCCACGAAGCTGTTGTTCATCCAGCGCTGGTGGCCGCCGACGTAGACCGCGGTCCCGGTGATGGCCACGCTGTAGAGGGTGTCGCCGCCGGTGTAGTCGACCCAGGTCGGCTGCTGGCCGGAGCCGGCGGCGCCCGTCTCCCAGCGGGCGGCGGAGTCGCAGAGGCTGCCGGCCCGGTAGGCCCCGGTGGTCACGACCACGAAGTAGCTGCCGTCGGGCGAGATGTCGATGTCGCGCATGTAGGTGTCGAAGACCCGGGCGCACTGCTGCTGGTAGCGGGTGGTCGCCCAGTCGCTGACGGTCACCGGGCTGGTGGTGAGGTTCAGCATGACGATCTGGTCGCGCTGGAGGCCGGCCACATAGGTCCAGTTGCCGATGGCGATCAGCTTGGTGCCGTCCGGGGAGATGTCGAGCTTGTCGATGTTGACGGTGCCGTTGCGGGGGCCGGTGAAGGCCAGGTTGACGTCGCCCGACAGGGCCCCGGTGACCGGGTCGACGGCGGCCAGGGCGCTGCGGGCCACGCCGTTGGCGGTGCTGAAGGTGCCGCCGATGTAGAGGCGGCCGCCGCTCACGGCCATGTCCTTGACCCGGGCGTTGGTCCTGCCCTTGAAGGCGGTGATCCGGGCGCCGTCGCTGAGGCGCAGCTTGACCAGGCTCTTCTGGGCGACCCCGTTGATCTTGGTGAAGCTGCCGCCGGCGAACACGTGCAGCCCGTCGGGGGCGACGGCCAGCGACTCGACCTGGCCGTCGAGCACGGGCGCGAACGCCGTGTCGATCGCCCCGGTGGTGGCGTCGAAGGCGAAGATGTTGCTCCGGGCGATGGCCATGGCCGGCGCGGCCGCGCTCGCCACCTGGGTGAACTGCCCCCCGGCGACGATCCTGTTCCCGACCTGGACGATGGCGGCGACCTTGCCGTCGAGCACGTGCGGCGTCCAGTCCGCCGGGTTGCTCGACACCACCACGGCATGTGGCACGTTGACCGCGGCGCCGGGTTGCGCCATCAGACCGACCAGGACGGCGGCCGACAGCAGCGCCAACAGGACACGACGACCCATGTGGAACGATTCCCCTCTCCGACCAGCTCGGCACTGCGCGGTTGTGAGCTACCGCTCGATTGCAGCATCCGGGTGGTGATGCGGAGATCATCTATCGTGCGTATCCGTCCTCCTGCAGCTGCAGCCCGCGACCGTTTCGAGATGAGGAACCGGCGAGGGGATGGGATGCTCGGGCCATGCCGGAGCTGCCGGAGGCCGAGCGGGCCCGTGTGGCCCTGGAGCGGCATGCCCTGGGACTGGTGGTGGCCGACGCCGACGACAGCGACTCCTACGTGTGCCGGCCGTGGCCGCCCGGGGCGATCCGCGAGGCGCTGGTCGGCCACAAGGTGACCGCGGTCGACCGGGTGGGCAAGCAGCTGCTGATCGAGACCGACGGGCCGGTGCTCGGTATGCACCTCGGCATGAGCGGCAGCGTGTGGTTTGACGACGCCGATCCGGTGGTGCGCTTCAAGCGGTTCGCGCTCGCCTTCACCGACGGCACCACCATGTTCCTGAACGACCCGCGTCGCCTCGGCCGGGTGACCCTGGACCCGGCCCGGGGTCGCCTGGGCCCGGACGCGATGCAGGTGTCGCTGGAGCGGTTCCGGGACCTGGTCGGGCGGAGCCGGGCCCCGGTCAAGGCCCGCCTGCTCAACCAGCAGGCCCTGGCCGGGGTGGGCAACCTGCTGGCCGACGAGGCTCTGTGGCGGGCCGGGATCGACCCGCGCCGCCGCGGGGTCGACCTGGACCTGGAGGAGCTGGCCCGGCTGCGGCGGGCCGTCCGGGCGGCCATCCGCGGCGCCATCAAGGCCGGCGGGACCGGCCGCACCGCCTTCGCCCGCGCCCGGGGCCGCGGGATCTGCCCCCGCGACGGCTCGGAGCTGTCGATCGCCAGGGTCGGCGGCCGCACGACCCGCTGGTGCCCCCTGGACCAGCGCTGAGGGGGGGACCGCCGGACGGGGCCGGGTTAGCATGAGGCACCTCCCCGGCCCGGAGGGACCTACATGCCCACTGACCTCGAGCTCCTCGGGCGGCTGCTGCTGGCGGCCGTGCTCGGGGGTGCCATCGGGGCCGAGCGGGAGCTGAACGACCAGGCGGCCGGGCTGCGCACCCACATGCTCCTGACCATCGGGGCCTGCCTGTTCACCCTGGTCTCGGCCTACGGGTTCGGCAGCGGCATCGGGACCGACCCCAGCCGCCTGGCCGCCCAGATCGTCACCGGGATCGGGTTCCTGGGCGGCGGCGCCATCGTCCGGCACGGGCTGACGGTCAAGGGCCTGACCACGGCGGCCAGCATCTGGGCGACGGCCTCGGTCGGGGTCGCGATCGGGGCCGGCCGCTACGTCCTCGGCGTCGGCGGGGCCGTGCTGGTCGTCGGCACCCTGTTCGCCCTGCGCCGGGTCAGCGACCTGCTCCAGCGGTGGGGGGTCTCGCGCGAGGAGTTCATCGTGGCCACGGTCCCGGGGTTCGACACCCAGCGGGTGGTGGAACTGGTGCGGGGCGAGCGGGCGGACCTGCGCGGGCTGGAGCGCCAGGAGGGCGAGGACGGGGACCGGATGGTGCTGCTGGTCAAGCTGCGGCCCCGCTACCGGCCCGAGCAGCTGCTCGACGCCCTGGGGCGCCTGGAGGGCGTGCGCCAGGTCGAGTGGG
Source organism: Actinomycetes bacterium (assembly GCA_036259695.1). Classification (GTDB taxonomy): domain Bacteria; phylum Actinomycetota; class CALGFH01; order CALGFH01; family CALGFH01; genus CALGFH01. The sequence continues at coordinate 3,123 of DATABK010000250.1, forward strand.
AGCGCTGACCGGCGCGGTCAGCGCAGGCCCAGGCGCTCCGGGAGCTCGGCCGGGTCGCAGGTGAGACCGACCAGGAACGGGCCGAAGCGGCCGTAGGAGGCGGTCACCTCGTCGAAGCGCATGTCGTAGACGACCTCCTTGATGGCGCTGAGGTCGTCGGCCAGCAGGGTCACGCCCCACTCGAAGTCGTCAAGGCCGGTGGAGCCGGTGACCAGCTGGAGGACCCGGCCGGTGTAGCGGCGCCCGACCTTGCCGTGGCCGTGCATCAGCTGGCGGCGCTCGGCGAAGGGCAGCCGGTACCAGTTGGCGCCCGGGTCGCGGGCCTTGCTCATCGGGTAGAAGGCCAGCACGGCCCGGCGGGGCAGGCGGGGGTGCAGCCGGTCCTCGCGCTGGCCGGCCAGGCGCTCCAGCGCCTTGGCGACCCGGTCCTCGAGGTCCCCGACACCCTGGGCCTCCAGCCGGGCCCGGACGTCGTCGGTGGTCTCCATGTACTCCGAGACCTCGGTGAGGGACAGGAACGAGTAGGCCGGCTCCAGCGGGCCGACCGCCCGCAGCGACCGGGCCAGAGTCTCGTGGCGGGCCAGGTCGGGGCCGATGGCCATCACGCCGAGGTCGGCCTTGAGGCCGAGGACCGAGGCGCAGAGCACCTGGTGCTCTTGATCGGCCGCGAAGGTGTCGAGGGCGGCCACGAGCTCCTTGCCGGCCTGGCTGGGGTCGGGGGAGCGGCTGGGCTGGACGCGGAAGAACAGATGCGTGACCCCCCAGCCGGTCGAGGGGACGACGGGATCCATGCGGGAACGGCCTCCTAGGGTCGGCGCCGGCGATGCCCGGGCGACACCATCGTGCCTGCTCGCGCGGTGGTTTGCCGAGTTCGGCGCGGATGCGTCAGCACTTTCGACGAGATAGACGAGATTGAGACTATTGACATGACTGACCGGGTGCTAGCATCCGGCCGAGCAAGGGGGAAGGCCGTCGTCGCAGTGCGGCTCGAGCTGTCCCTGCCCGCCGGGTCAGGTACCGGCCCGGCATGTTGGTTGCTGTCGAAGGTGAAGGTGAAGGGGGGACAGGAGTTCGTGACCAGCGGTGTCGTCAAGTGGTTCAACCCTGACAAGGGCTACGGCTTCATCGCCCGTCCCGACGGCGAGGACGTCTTCGTGCACTTCTCCGCGATCCAGATGGAGGGGTACCGGTCGCTCGACGAGGGACAGTTGGTGGAGTTCGACGTCACCCAGGGGCCGAAGGGGCTGCAGGCCGCAAACGTGCGCCCGATGCCCCCAGAGTGACCTGATCTCGCAGTCAACCGGCCCGCCCGGCCCCAGGCCCGGCGGGCCGGATCTATGATCCACCGGTGGGCTACCGCCCCCAGGCCCTCAGCCCCTTGCCCCGCCCGGGTGGTCGCGCAGGTAGCGCTCGACCTCGGCCACCAGCTCCTCGGGCGGGAGGTCGGCCAGGGCCGAGGATCCCTCCCCGTCGTCGTCCTCCTCCTCGTCCCCCCCGTCGGTGTCGGCCTCCAGCCGCTCGATGTAGCCGGCCAGCTCCGGGTTCTCGTCGACCAGCTCGGCCACGGCGGTGTCGAAGGCGTCGGTCTGGCCGGCCAGGACGCTGGTGTCCACGGCCATCGGCAGCAGCCGCCGCAGCTCCTTGACCAGCGCCATGGCCCCCCAGGGGTTGGGGGCGAGGTTGAGGTAGTGAGGCAGGGCGGCCCACAGGCCGACGGTCGGGATGCCCTCCTTGGTGGCCGCGTCCCCGAGCACCCCGAGGATCCCGGTCGGCCCCTCGTAGCGCGAGACGCTCAGGCCCAGGCGCTGGGCCAGGTCGCGGTCGCCGGCCGAGCTGACCACCTGGACCGGCCGGGTGTGGGGGACGTCGGCCAGCAGCGCCCCCACCGTGACCAGCATCTCGACCCCGAGGCTGGAGGCGAGCTGGACGATCTCGGCGGCGAAGGTCTGCCAGCGCAGGTTGGGCTCGTGGCCACGGACCACGATCAGGTCGTGGTCGGCGGCCGGCAGGTGGGCGGACCGCAGCTCGACCGCCGGCCACTCGATCCGCCGGTGCCCCTCGACCATCCGCACCGTCGGGCGGGTCGCCTGGAAGTCGTAGAACTCCTCGGGGTCGATGGTGGCGAAGGTCTCGGCGGCCAGCCCGTCCGCGATCGCGTCCAGGGCGGTGGTGGCGGCCTCGCCAGCGTCGTTCCAGCCATCGAAGGCGGCCAGCAGCACGGGCCCACGGAGCCGGGGCCGCCGGATCAGGGTCGTGTGGTCCATGACCCCACCATGCCATGGAAGGCAAGGGCCGCGCAGACCGGGCCTACGTAGCGGGGAGTACGACAGGGCAGGGGCTGCCGGGTCCCCCGATGGGGCGATCTTGCTCGCAAGCAAGGCGTCGTCCCCTGTTGGCACAACACAGTTCGCGAAAACGGCGTACTATGCCCTCTGCGGCCCCTCGCGCTGTCTTGGCCCCCCCGGATGGCGCGGGGGCCCTTTTGTGCCTTGGTTTTGTGGCAAGGGCTACCCGAAGGGGTCGAGGTCCTCTGGTCGCGCCGGCTGGCCTCGGCGGATGACGTCGCGCACCGGGTTGGTGGCGTCCCAGTCGTTGACGATCAGGGCCGCCCGGGGGATGCCCTCGCGCAGGTACCAGGCGACGAACCTCGACTCGGCGACGTCCTGGTTGCCCCGGACGACCAGCTCGTCCCACTCCCGGACGTGGCCCAGGTACGACAGGGAGAGGTCGAACTGGTCGGAGTAGAAGTAGGGGATGCGGTCGTAGGTCCCGCCAGCCCCAGCCAGGTTCCGGCCGGCCAGCAGCCCCTGGTTGAGGGCCTCGGCCCAGTGCTCGATGCGGATCCGCCCGAACAGCGGGTGCTCGGCGTTGGCGACGTCGCCGGCGGCGAGCACGCCGTCGGCCGCCCGCAGGTGCCGGTCGACCAGGATGCCGTTGTCGACCGGGAGGCCGGCCCGCTCGGCCAGGTCGGTGTCGGGCCGGACCCCGACCCCGATGACGACGACGTCGGCGGCCAGCCGGGTGCCGTCTGCCAGCACCACCGCCTCGACGATGTCGCGGCCCTCCAGCCGCTCGGCCCTGGTCCGGGTGCGGACGTGCACGCCCCGGTCGCGCAGGAAGGCCTCGAAGAAGCGGCCCATGTCGGGGCCGACGGCCCTGGTCCAGAGGGTGTCGGCCAGCTCGAGGATGGTCACCCGGGTGTCCATCTGGGTGGCGCTGGCCGCCACCTCGGCCCCGATGAAGCCGCCGCCGAGGATCACCATGGTCTCGGCCACCGAGATCGCGGCCCGCAGCCGCTCGGCGTCGTCGACGGTCCGCAGGTAGTAGACGCCCTCCAGGTCCTCGCCGGGCAGCTCCAGGCGGACCGGCTGGGCGCCGGTGGCCAGGACCACGCCGGTGCCGTAGCGGAGCTGGTCGCCGACCTCGGTGGTGACCGTGCGGGTCGCCGGGTCGAGCGTGCTGGCCCTGGTCGCCAGCAGCAGCTCGACCTCGTGGTCCCGGTACCAGGCCTCGTCGTGGGTCCGGGTCTTGTCGCGCCCGGCCTCGCCGCGCAGGAACGCCTTGGACAGGGGCGGCCGCTCGTAGGGGAGCTCCGGCTCGGCGGTCAGGAGCAGCGTCGGGCCGTCGCCGCCGGCCGACCGGAGGCCCTCGGCCGCCTTGGCGGCGGCCACCCCGCCGCCGACGATCACGAACTCCACCTCGCGGACGGCCATGCTCCTACCTCCGGTGGTCAGGGCCTCGAAACCGAAGCCTAGCCTTCCGTGCTCACCTCAGGTAGGCAGCGCGTCGAGCTCGCGCATCCTTGCCAGGTAGGCGTCGCTGGGGGCGTAGGCGCCGGTGCGCTCGACCCGCCGGGCCACGGCGGCCGGTAGCAGGTCACCGAGTGGCCGGCCGGCGGCGGCGGCCGCCCGGGCCTGGGTGGCCGACCGCTCGGGC
>DATABK010000251.1:0-5465 GCA_036259695.1 Actinomycetes bacterium
GCGGCCACGTTCGCCGCCGACCCCCCGGCCCCCAACCGCACCGCCCCGGCCACGTCGCCTCCGCGGGCGAGCGCCGGCGCCTCCACGGCCACGTCGACCATGAGGTCCCCAACACACACAAGCAGGGGCGGGACCGCGCTCACCGGGCGTCGTCCCAGAAGCGGGTGTCGACGACGCGGCGGGCGCGGCGGGTGGCGCGGCGGTAGTCCTCGAGGAGGCGTTGGCGGCCGGGTTCGCCCATGGCTCGGGCCAGGCGTTCCAGGGCGACCGGGTCGGTGGGGAGGGAGTCGACGGGGCGGCCCGCGACCAGGTAGGCGAGGTTGCGGATGCGCTGGCAGAGGCGGTAGGCGTCGGCCAGCCACTCGGCCTCGCCGGGCGCCAGGGCGCCGGTGACGGCCAGGGCGTCCAGGGCGGGCAGGGTGCCCTGGGCCCGGACCGACGGCTCGCGGCCGCCGGTGCGGAGCTGGAGCAGCTGGGCGGTCCACTCGACGTCGGCCAGGCCGCCCGGGCCGAGCTTGAGGTGGAGCTTGGGGTCGGCTCCGGCCGGGAGGCGCTCGGACTCGACCCGGGCCTTCATGCGCCGCACCTCGGCCACGGTGCCTGGCTCCAGCGGGTCGCGGTACACCCGGGACTCGGCCTCGGCGCAGAACCGCTCGGCCAGCTCCGCGTCCCCGGCCACCGGGCGGACCTTGATCAGGGCCTGGCGCTCCCAGGGCTGGGCCCACCGGTCCCAGTAGGCCAGGTAGCTGCCCAGGGTCCGCGACAGCGGTCCGTTACGGCCCTCGGGCCGGAGGTTGGGGTCGACCCGGAAGCAGGTCCCCTCCGGCGTGACCGCCGACAGGCCGCGCAGCAGCTCCCGGACCACCCGGTCGGCGGCCCGGGTGGCCACCTCGGGGTCGGCCCCCGGCACCGGCTCGTGGCAGAACAGCACGTCCAGGTCGGAGGTGTAGCTGAGCTCCGTCCCGCCCAGCTTGCCCATGGCCAGCACGGCGATCCGGACCGGCGGCGGGCCCTCCCCGGCCTCGCGCATGGCGATCAGCAGCCCCGCCTCCAGGCAGGCCTGGGCGAGCGCGGTCAGCTCGGTTCCGACCCGCTCGACCGGCAGGTCGCCGGTGAGGTCGCGGACGGCCACCCGCACCAGCTCCCGGCGCTTGAACCGCCGCAGCCCGTCCCAGGCCGCGGCCGGCTCGGCGTGCCTGGCCACGATCGCCGTGGCCGAGGCGACCAGCTCCCCCGGCCCCCGGGTGGCGGCCAGCCGGTGCTGGTCGGCCATGGCCGTGAGCAGCTCCGGGTGGCGGGCCAGCATGTCCCCGAGCAGCCGCGAGGTGCCGAGCACGGTGCAGAGCAGCTCGGCCGCGGCCGGGTTGTCACGGACCATCCCGTAGAAGGCGGCCCGGTCGCCGAGGGCCTCGGCCAGCCCCCGCAGCGCGGCCAGCCCGCCGTCGGGGTCGGGGGCCTCGGCCAGCCAGGGCAGCATCACCGGCAGCATGGCCCGCATGAGCGTGGCCCGCCGCGACAGCCCCGAGGTCAGGGCCCGCAGCGAGGCCATGGCCCGGTCGGGGTTGGCGAACCCGAGGGCGGCCAGCCGCTCGGCCGCGCCCTCGGGGTCGAGCCCGGCCGGGACGGCCCCGAACGCCTCCAGCAGCGGCCGGTAGAACAGCTTCTCGTGCAGGCCCCGGACGGCGGCGGCGTGGCGGCGCCGGTCGGCCTCGAACCGCTCGAGGGCGCTGGCCTCGGGCCCGTCCCGGTAGCCGAGGGTCCGGGCCAGCCAGGTCCGCGCCTCCGCCCCCGACGGGATGGTGTGGGTGCGGCGCTCGCTGGCCAGCTGGAGGCGGTGCTCGACCAGGCGCAGGAACCGGTAGGCCCGGGCCAGCTGGGCGGCGTCGGCCCGGCCGACGAACCCGGCCGCGGTCAGCCGGTCGAGCGCGACCAGGGTCGATCCGGACCGCAGGCCCGGGTCATGGCGGCCGTGGACGAGCTGGAGGAGCTGCACGGCGAACTCGACGTCGCGCAGCCCGCCCGGGCCGAGCTTGACCTGGCGGTCGCCGCCGGCCCTGGCCTTGGAAGACTGCTCGACCCGGGCCTTCATGCGCCGCACGGCCGCGACCGTCTCCGGGTCGAGCCGCTCGGGGTAGACGCGCCCGGTCGCCTCGGCACAGAACCGCTCGGCCAGGGCGGCGTCGCCGGCCGCCGGCCGCACCTTGATCAGGGCCTGCAGCTCCCACGGCTGGGCCCACCGGTCCCAGTAGGCCAGGTAGCTGCCCAGGGTCCGCGACAGCGGCCCGTTGCGGCCCTCGGGCCGGAGGTTGGCGTCGACCTCGAAGCAGGTCCCCTCCGGGGTGACCGCCGACAGCCCCCGCATGAGGGCCCGGGCCACCCGCTCGGCCGCCCGGGCGGCGGCCTCCGGCTCGGCCCCGGCGACCGGCTCGTGGCAGAAGAGCACGTCGATGTCGGACACGTAGTTGAGCTCGGTGCCGCCGAGCTTGCCCATGCCGAGCACGGCCAGCCGCAGGGGCGCCGGGTCGTAGCCGGACTCGCCCGTCGCCACCACCAGGGCCGCCTCCAGGCAGGCGTCGGCCAGGTCGGCCAGCTCGTGCGCGACCTCGTCGACCACCACCTGGCCGGCCAGGTCGCGCACGGCCACCCGGAGCAGCTCGCGCCGCTTGAACCGCCGCAGGGCGTCCCAGGCCGCGGCCGGGTCGGCCCGGTGGGTGGAAACGCTGGCGACGGCCTCGGCGACCAGCTCGTCCCGGGGCCGGGCGGTGGCGAACCGCCGCCCGTCGGCCAGGCGGTCGGCCTCGGTGGGGTGGGTGGCCAGCCAGGCCCCCAGCGACCGGCTGGCCGCGACCAGGGGGATGAGCCGGCGGCGGAAGCCGAGGCGTCGCCGCAGCTGGGCGGTGAAACCCTCGGGGTCGGGATGGGCGGCGGCCAGGGTGGCCAGTGACCGGGCGGCGAGCTGGGGGGCGGCGCTGGCGGCGATGTCGGCCAGTAGCCGGGCCCCGCCGCCGGCGGCGGCCGGCGGCCACGCCCCCAGGTGCTCCAGGTCGCCGGCGGCGGCGCCGGGCTCGTCGAAGCCGAGCCGGGCCAGGGTGGAGAGCGACACCGGGCGCGCCTACAGCAGCGGCAGGTAGCGCTCCCGCTCGAACGGGGAGACGTAGCGCTGGTAGCTGTCCCAGTCCCGGTGCTTGTTGCGCAGGAAGTACTCGAAGACGTGCTCGCCGAGGGCCTCGGCGACCAGGTCGGACCGCTCCATGGCGGTGAGGGCCTCGTGCAGGTCGACCGGGAGGCGGCGGATGCCGGCGGCCCGGCGCTCGGCCTCGGTCATCTCCTGGAGGCTGTCGCCGGCCTCCGGGGGGAGCTCGTACTCCTCCTCGATCCCCTTCATGCCCGCGGCCAGGAGCACGGCGAAGGCCAGGTAGGGGTTGGCGGCCGGGTCGGGCGAGCGGACCTCGACGTCGACCCGGTCGGAGCGGTAGCCGCCCACCCGGACCATGGCCGAGCGGTTGCGCTGGGCCCAGCAGACGTGGGTGGGGGCGTCGAAGCCGGGGACCAGCCGCTTGTAGGAGTTGATCCACTGGTTGGTCACGGCCGTGTACTCGGGCGCGTGGACCAGCAGGCCGGCGATGAAGCTGCGGGCCGTCTTGGACAGGTTGGCCTCCTGCCCGGGGTCGTAGAAGGCGTTGCGGTCGCCCTCGTACAGCGACAGGTGGGTGTCCATGCCCGAGCCGGCCACCCCTTCGCGCGGCTTGGGCATGAAGGTGGCGTGCAGGCCCTGCTCGAGGGCGGCCTCCTTGACGACCAGGCGGGCGCTCATGACGTGGTCGGCCATGGTCAGCGCGTAGTCCTCGCGCAGGTCGATCTCGTGCTGGCTGGGGGCGATCTCGTGGTGGGACTGCATCACCGAGATGCCCATCCGCTCCAGCATGGCGATGGCGATGCGGCGGAAGTCCTGGGACAGGTCGAGGGCGGTCTGGTCGAAGTAGGATCCGATGTCGAGGGGCCGGGCCGTCTCGGCGTCGCTGAACAGGAAGAACTCGAGCTCCGGCTGGACGTAGACGGTGAAGCCGCGGCCGGCCGCCCGTTCCAGGTTGCGCCGCAGCACCCAGCGCGGGTCGCCGTCGAACGGCTCCCCCTCGGGGGTCAGCACGTCGCAGAACATCCGGGCCACGCCGCCGTCGCCCCGGCCCGGGAGCACCTGGAAGGTGCCCGGGTCGGGCTTGGCCACCATGTCCGCCTCCTGGATCCGGGCGTAGCCCTCGATGGCCGAGCCGTCGAACTCCATGCCCCGCTCGAAGGCGTCCTCGAGCTCGGCCGGGGTGATGGCGAACGACTTGAGGAACCCGAGCACGTCGGTGAACCACAGGCGGATGAAGCGGACGTCGCGGTCCTCGACCGTCCGGAGGACGTACTCCTGCTGCTTGTCCATGGTCCGGCGATGCTAGCAGGCCGGCGACCACGCGGCGGCGATCCGGGCCGCCAGCTCGTCGAGGGGGACGACCTGGTCGACCGCGCCGGCGGCGACGGCGGCCGCCGGCATCCCGGCGACCACGCAGGAGGCCTCGTCCTGGGCCAGCGCCGTCCCGCCGGCCCGGCGCAGCTCGAGCAGGCCGGCCACGCCGTCGCTGCCCATCCCGGTGAGGATGACGCCCAGCGCCCGCGGGCCGAAGACGCGGGCCACCGAGGCTAACAGGTGGGGGGCCGACGGCCGGTGGCCGTCCACCGGCGGACCCTGGGCCAGCTCGACCCGGGCGGCGCCGGACAGGCCGAGGTGGGAGCCGGCGGGGGCGATGACGACCTCGCCGGGACGCAGCGGCTGGCCGTCGACGGCGAGCCGGACCGGCAGCGGCATGGTCTCCTCCAGCCAGGCGGCCAGGGCGGCGTCGAATCCGGGGGTGATGTGCTGCACCACCAGGATCGGGACCGGGGTGGTGGCCGGGAGGGCGCGGAGGATGGTGGCCAGGGCGGCCGGGCCGTCTCGGGGTCGTCGAACAGGAAGAACTCGAGCTCGGGGGACACGTACACGGTGAAGCCGCGGCCGGCGGCCCGTTCCAGGTTGCGCCGCAGCACCCAGCGGGGGTCGCCGTCGAACGGCTCGCCCTCGGGGGTGAGCACGTCGCAGAACATCCGCGCCACCCCGCCGTCGCCGCGGCCCGGCAGCACCTGGAAGGTGCCCGGGTCGGGCTTGGCCACCATGTCGGCCTCCTGCACCCGGGCGTAGCCCTCGATGGCCGAGCCGTCGAACTCCATGCCCCGCTCGAAGGCGTCCTCCAGCTCGGCCGGGGTGATGGCGAAGGACTTGAGGAAGCCGAGCACGTCGGTGAACCACAGCCGGATGAAGCGGACGTCGCGGTCCTCGACCGTCCGGAGCACGTATTCCTGCTGCTTGTCCATGGCCCGGCGATGCTACCAGCCGGGGCCCGGAGGTTCGGGCCGCTGCTACCCTGGCCGCATGGAGCGGCTGCGGC
>DATABK010000252.1:0-5101 GCA_036259695.1 Actinomycetes bacterium
GGCCGGCGCCGGCGGGTCCGGCGACCCCGGCTCCGGCATCGGCTCCGCCGCCGGCGGGGCCTCCCAGATCGGGTCCTGCTGGGCCGCACTCCGCCGGTACAGCTCCCCGAACAGCGCCGGATAGTCCGGCTCCCGCCCCACCGGCTCCACCGGATCCCAAGCCCCGGTGGGGGTGTCCATCCCAGCCGACCGCCACCCCCCCGCGGGGTCGTCACCACCGGGGCGACCGAAGTCCCTCCCGCCCCGGGGGTCGCCTGGCCCCCGAAGCTCGGCACCGCTCCCTTGGTCGCTCCAGTCGCCGGGGTCCGCCTGGGACCCGCCCCAGCCGGACACGGCTGCCGCATCCTGCCCCGGGTCCGCGAACCCGTCCGCGACCGGGCCCGGATGCGCCGCCTCTCCGTACCGGTCCCACCCGGGGTCGGGGTCCGTCTGGGCCGGCCCCCCGAACGCGTCACCGGCAGGCGGGCGCCAGGACCAATCGGGATCGGAGGCCGCGGTCGTGTCCTGTGGCCCGGGGTCGGCGGCCCAGCCACCCGGCCCACCGCTCGATCCCGGTGCATACCCCGACCCGGCGCCCGCCTCCAGGTCGCGCTGGTCCGCGGGCGGGACCCAGCCAGGATCGGACGGGGGCTGGGGGGCTGCGGCGGGTGGCGGGGTGGGGGAACGGCGACCGCGCAGGGTGCTCGCCCAGTCGTCCTCGTCGTCGTCGGCCTGGGCGGCCTCCCGCTCCAGCTCGGCCAGCCAGGCGGTGTTGTCGAGCTCAGGGTCCTGGTCGCCGCGGCGCCCCTTGGCCCGCTTGCCACCCTGTCCCCGCCAGCTCATCGCTACGCCGCCACCTTGCCGGTATTGGTCGAGGCGTCGCTGAGGTCGCCGAAGACGATCAGCCGCTGGCGGGCCGAATAGCGAGGATGGCAGGTGGTCAAGGTGATCGTCGCCTTCGGCTTGTTGTCCGGCCCGATCACGTTGTCGAGCACCTGGACGTCGGTCGGCCGGACGATGGCGGTGCGAGTGACGGTATAGGTATAGATCGCCTCACGGGTGACGACGGTGATGGTATCGCCTTTCACCAGCTCATTGAGCCGGTAGAACGGCGCACCGTAGGTCGTGCGATGCCCTGACACCCCGAACGTCCCGGGCTGCCCGGGCAGGGCCGTGCTCGGCACGTGGCCCGGCCCTTTGCGCAGGTCGTCGCGGCCGACGCCCTCGACGATCACCTTGTTGTCGAGCTGGATCTTGGGGATGTCGATCACGGCCAGCGCTTTCCCTCGTGCGACCCGCTTGGGCACGACCTTCTTCGGGTCGCTCTTGGGGGCGGGCGGCGTCGCCGTCCACTCGCGCTGCAACTCGTTGCGCAGGTCGCTCTGGCCGCGACTGGTCACGGCATTGGTTCCGACGAGCTGGTAGACGAGGAAGTAGAGGACGAAGCTTCCCATCCCGATGAACGTCCAGCCCGTTCCGCGAAGCAGCCTCCGCACCATCACCTCCGAACAGCCGGCGGCCAGGTCGAGGTCGTCCCGTCATCCTACGCGGTTCCCGGCGGGGACTTCTCATTCGAGGAGTTCCGCCTCACCGGTCGGCCTGGCCGTCAGCCTGCCCACGCCGGCCGGCCCTACACGGCGGTCACGACCCGGCGAGCAGCTCGTCCACTCTCGAGCGCAGATCGGCGACGGTGAGGCGGCCGCCGATGCGGCCGGCGCGGCTGCCGTCCCGGGCCACGAACCAGGTCTGGGGCAGGCCCGTCACCGTCCAGCTGGCCGCCACCCCGCCGCGCAGGCCGGCCTGATCGTACACGGTCGGGTAGGTCACCCCGACCTCGGCGAGGAACTTGGCCGCCTCCGAGCGGACGTCGGAGGAGTCGACCCCGATGACGGTCACCGGCTTGCCCGCCTCCGTGTAGTCCCGGCTGACCTCCTCGAGGGCCGGCATCTCCTCCCGGCAGGGCCCGCACCAGCTGGCCCAGAAGTTGACCACCACGACCCGGCCTCGCAGCCCGTCCAGGTCGGCCTGGAACTGCGCCTGGTCGCGCGCCACCAGGGGTTCCGCGCCGAGCGGGGGCTGGGGTGCGGTCGTGGCCGCCGGGGTCTCGGGCCCACCGCCGCTGCATCCGGCCAGGGCGAGGCCGGCGACCAGCGCCACCGTCGCCGCCAGGCGACCGGCCAGGGTACGATCGTTGGTCGTCGCCGCCCTCCCTCGCCGGGCCGGGCGGTGCCCCGGGAAAGGAACCCTCCGCATGCCAAAGTCCCGCTCCAAGCGGCGCCGGTACCAGCCGCCGCCCCGTCCCAGGCCGAAGCCGTCGCCGCCCTGGGTCGGTCCCACCATCGTCGTCTGCCTGCTCCTTGGCCTCATCTACATCCTGCTCTTCTACATGCAGATCCTGCCGTCGTTCCTCGACGACCTGGGGAACATCAACCTGGCCATCGGGTTCCTGCCCCTCATTGTCGGGCTGCTCCTGGCCACGCGCTGGACCTGAGCAAGGTGGAAGGGCTGACCTGGCGAACTACACCTCTGTCATTTCTTCCCCAGCTGGGGATAACACTGGGGACAACCTGACGGGAGACGACTGGATGCCCGTCTACGAGTATGCCTGCCGGGCCTGCGGCGAGGTCGAGGAGCACCTCCAGCCCCTTGGCAGCGACGCCCCCGGCCCCTGCCAGGCCTGCGGCGGCGAGCTCCGCCGCCGTTACTCCCGGGTCGCCGTCAAATACCAGGGCTGGGGCTTCACCAGCACCGACAAGCTCCTGCCCGAAGACCGCCGCAACCAGGACTTCCGCACCCTCCGCGACCGGGCCGAACAGATCTCCGACGGGGAGTGACCCTCAGTTGAACCGGGGGTCGGGGTTGCTCGAGGGGGTCGGGATGCGGCGCAGGACCATCTTCTCGGCGCAGTGGCGCGGGGGGACGTCGGTTCCCTTGCGGAGCAGGACCAGCTGCTCCCCGCAGGTCTCGCAGGCGAACACGAGCAGGGTGCCCTCCTCGGCGACGTCCACCGGCGGCCCGGTCGGCCCCTTGGTGACCGAGTAGCCACGGAACACCGCCCGCCCGGTCGCCAGGATCAGCCCCCCGAGCAGCACCGCCGCGACCACGTCTCCGCGCCCGACCGCGAACAGCGCCACGGCCCCGACCACCGCGGCCGCGATCCCCAGCCGAACCCAGCTCCGCCGCATCTCCCTACCCTACCGTCCTATCCCTCCAGCCGTTCCAGCACGGTGGCGTTGGCCATGCCGCCGCCCTCGCACATCACCTGGAGGCCGTAGCGGCCGCCGGCGCGCTCCAGCTCCGCGATGAGGTCGGTCATGATGCGCGCCCCCGAGGCCCCGAGCGGGTGACCGAGGGCGATCGCCCCGCCGTTCGGGTTGACCCGGTCCCAGTTCGGCTCGACCTCGCGACCCCAGGCCAGCACCACGCTCGCGAACGCCTCGTTGATCTCGATGACGTCGAGGTCGTCCATGCCGAGCCCGGTCTGGGAGAGCACCCGCTCGGTGGCCGGGATCACCCCGGTGAGCATCAGCACCGGGTCGACCCCGGCCAGGGCGAACCCCACGAACCGGGCCAGCGGCCGGAGCCCCAGCCGCTCGGCCGTCGCCCGGCTGGCCAGCAGGAGCGCCGCCGCACCATCCGAGATCTGGCTCGAGTTCCCGGCCGTCACCTGCCCGTCGGGCCGGAACGCCGGCTTGAGCCCGGCCAGCTTCTCCATGGAGGTGTCCCGTCGCACCCCCTCGTCGGCCCGCACCCAGCCGGCGTCCGGGCCGGGCGCCTCGACCGGGGCCAGCTGCTGGTCGAACCGGCCGGCGTCCTGGGCGGCGGCCGCCCGCTGGTGGGATCGGAGGGCGAACTCGTCCTGCTCCTCCCGGGTCAGGCCCCACTTCTCGTTGATCAGCTCGGCCGAGATGCCCTGGGGGACCAGGCGGCCCTGGTAGCGGTCGTGCATGGTCGGGCCGAAGGGCACCCCGGGACCGCTCATGGTCGACCCCATCGGGACCCGGGTCATGTGCTCGACCCCGCCGGCCACCACCAGCTGGTAGCCGCCGGCCATGATGCCCTGGGCGGCGAACTGCACCGCCTGCTGGGACGAGCCGCACTGCCGGTCGATCGTGGTCGCCGGGACCTCCTCGGGCAGCCCCGCGGCCAGCCAGGCGTTGCGGGCCACGTTCACCGACTGCTCCCCGACCTGGGACACACACCCCATGATCACGTCGTCGACCAGCATCGGGTCGATCCCGCTGCGCTCGACCAGCGCCCGCAGCGCCACCGCCCCCAGGTCGACGGCATGCACCCCCGCCAACCCACCATTCCGCCGCCCGACCGGCGTCCGAACCGCCCCCACCACCACCGGCTCCAACCCCGGTTCCCGGTTAGGCCCCTGTGCCTGCGCGTTCATGTCCTGCCCCTTCCCGCGATCCCACCGCCGACGGTGGCACCACCCACCAGCCCCGTCAACCAGCCCCGGGACCCGGCCGGGCCGGGCGCTACTCGCCCTGCTCGATGGTGACCCGCTCGAGGCGGAGGTCCTCGACCGGGCGGTCCGTGGGGTCGCGGTCGACGGCCGCCATGGCGTCCACGACGTCCATGCTCTCGACGACCTCGCCGAAGATGGTGTGCTTGCCGTCGAGCCAGGGTGTCGGCACCTGGGTGATGAAGAACTGGGACCCGTTGGTGTTGGGCCCGGCGTTGGCCATGGCCAGGTACCCGGGACGGTCGAAGCGGTGGGGGCCGCCGACCTCGTCCTCGAACTGGTAGCCGGGGCCGCCCCGGCCGGTCCCGAGCGGGTCGCCGCCCTGGATCATGAAGTTCGGGATGACCCGGTGGAAGATCGTCCCCTCGTACAGGGGCCCCTGCTCCTGGGCGCCGGTGGCCGGGTTGCGCCACGGCTTGGCCCCGGTGGCCAGGCCGATGAAGTTCTCGACCGTCTTGGGGGCGGTGTCGGGGAACAGGCGGACCCGGATGGGGCCCTTGGAGGTCTCCAGGATCGCGTAGGTGTCGGCCACGCACGTCTCCTCGCCGTCCGGATGGCTGGCGCTCGGATCGCCACCAGCGCTGGTCGGTGGCCACCCTACCGAACCTGGCCCGGCGGCTCATCCCGGCATCCACAGCCCGCCGTGAC
>DATABK010000253.1:0-7875 GCA_036259695.1 Actinomycetes bacterium
CAGGTGGCCGGCGTAGGGATCAGCGTAGGGGTCAACCGCCTCGGCCACGGTGGCTCCGGGCCGGGACGGCCAGGGCTGCGGAGCTTGCCAGCGAAGCAGCACGCGCCGAAGGCGCGTCCCTCACCGCCGCTACTCCAGGTAGTCGCGGAGCTTCTGGCTGCGGGAGGGGTGGCGCAGCTTGGAGAGGGTCTTGGACTCGATCTGGCGGATCCGCTCGCGGGTGACCCCGAACTCGCGGCCGACCTCCTCCAGGGTGCGGGGGTGGCCGTCGGTGAGGCCGAAACGGAGCTGGATGACCTTCTTCTCCCGCTCCGACAGGGTGTGCAGGACCGAGTCGAGCTGTTCCTGGAGCAGGATGAAGCTGGCCGCGTCGACCGGGACGACGGCGTCGGAGTCCTCGATGAAGTCGCCGAGGTGGGAGTCCTCCTCCTCGCCGATCGGGGTCTCCAGCGACACCGGCTCCTGGGACACCTTGAGGATCTCGCGGACCTTCTCGGGCGAGAACTCCATCTCGCGGCCGATCTCCTCGGGGGTGGGCTCGCGGCCCAGGTCCTGGAGGAGCTGGCGCTGGATGCGGATCAGCTTGTTGATCGTCTCGACCATGTGCACCGGGATGCGGATGGTGCGGGCCTGGTCGGCGATGGCCCTGGTGATGGCCTGGCGGATCCACCAGGTGGCGTAGGTGGAGAACTTGAAGCCCTTGTTGTAGTCGAACTTCTCCACGGCCCGGATGAGGCCGAGGTTGCCCTCCTGGATGAGGTCGAGGAACAGCATGCCCCGGCCCACGTACCGCTTGGCGATGGACACGACCAGGCGCAGGTTGGCCTCGATCAGCTTCTTCTTGGCCAGCTGGCCGTGGCGCTCGGTGCGTTGGAGCTCGCGCAGGCGGGTCGGGGTGAGCTTGCGGCCGTTGTCGGTGGCCTTGTCGATCTCGGCGGTGGCGGCCTCGCCCTCGTCGATCGCCTTGGCCAGGATGACCTCCTGCTCCGCGGTCAGGAGCGGCACCTTGCCGATCTCCTTGAGGTACATGCGGACGGGGTCGTTGGTGGGGGCCTTGAGGGCCAGCTCCTCGTCGCGGGCCGAGCGGGCCTCGCGGGCGAACTCCTCGGCGTCGAGCTCGTCGACCATCTCGACGACCTCGATGTTCTCGTCCTGCAGGTGCTGCAGAATGTTGTCCATCTGCTCGGCCGAGACGTCGACCGGAGCGAGGGCCTCGATGACCTCCTCGTTGGTGAGGAAGCCGCGTTCCTTGCCCTTGGCGACGAGGTCTCGGACCTCGTCGATCTGCGCCTCCTTGGCGATGGCCATCTGCTCAGGTACCTCTCGTTCCGTACGGCGCCAAGTGGGAGCGCCGCATCCCCACCTAGGCAGTGCGCTCGGGGAGATCCCCGTCGCCTCCGGACCGCGGCTCCCGCAGGGCTCGCCGTCGGGCCTCGAGGGCGATGAGCTCTTCGAAGACTCGAGTGTACTCGTGCGGCCGCTCCACCGGGTTCATACGCTGCAAGGTCCCCTTGAGCTGGTCGATGACGCGGGTGAGGCGGAGCTCCTCCAGCCGACGGAATACCTCGTCAGCGTACCCCCGGTTCTCCTCGGCCGCGAACGCCTCCACGGCCAGGCCGCGCAGGAAGCGGCGGTCGGTCTCGGTGGCGGCGGCCTCCAGGATGGCCTCCAGGGGCTTGCCGGGGCCGCCGGCCTCCGTCATGGCCGCGAAGGCGGCCAGGGGCCCGGGGGTGCTGAACCAGTCCGGGGCCCAGCGCTCGGCCGCCTCGGCCGTCCACTCCGGGTGCTGGAGGGCGAACTTGAGGGCCTCGCACTCGACCCGGGCCTGGGGGCTGCGGGAGCGCGGCGGCGCCTTGACCTCGACCCGGGGCCGGGCGCCGCCCTGGCCGCCGATGAGGGCCTGGTACTCGGGCCCGTACTCGTCCAGGCCGAGGCGCAGCACCACCGAGCGGGCGTAGGCCCGGCGCTGGGAGAAGTCGGGGACGCTGGTCATGACCGGGGCGACCTCGCGCATGGCCCAGGTCCGGCCCTCGGGCTGGCTGAGGTCGAAGGAGGCCAGCTTCCAGTCCAGCCACCAGCGGACCAGCGGCTGGGCAGCCTCGACGAGCTCCCGGAAGGCCTCGCCGCCGTAGCGGCCGACGTACTCGGCCGGGTCGAGGCCGTCGGGCATGGTCAGCACGTGGGCCGAGAGCGACGCCTCGGGGGCGGCGACCAGCTCGGCAACGCCCCGGCCGGCGGCCCGCCCGCCGGCGGCGTCGGCGTCGAAGGCGAGCACGATCCGCCCGGTGAACCGGCCCAGGAGCTTGAAGTGCTCGGCCCGCAGGGCGGTGCCGCAGGTGGCCACGGCCTGGGCGACCCCGGCCTGGTGGCAGGCGATCACGTCGGTGTAGCCCTCGACCACGACCGCGAAGCCGGCCTTGACGATCTCGGACTTGGCCCAGTTGAGGGCGTACAGGGCCCGGCCCTTGTGCCAGATCGGAGTCTCGGCGGTGTTGACGTACTTGGGCCCGCGGCCCTCGTCGACGTCGAGCAGCCGCCCGCCGAAGGCGACCGGGTCGCCGGCCACGTCGAAGATCGGGAACAGCACGCGGGCGTGGAAGGCGTCCCGCAGCCCCCTGGACCCGGCCCGGGCGAGGCCGGCCTCGATCAGCTCCTCGGGCCGGAACCCCTTGCCCCGCAGGTGCCCGACCAGCGCCTCCCAGCTCGCCCCGGGGGCCCAGCCGAGCCGGAACCGCTCGGCCACCGCCCGGTCGATCCCTCGCGAGGACAGGTAGGCCCGGGCGTTGCGGCCGTCGGGCGAGGAGACCAGCGACCGGTGGTAGAACTCGACCGCCTCGGTGTGGGCCGCGACCAGCCGGCTCTTGCGCCCCAGGCTCCCCCGCTCCCCCGCCGACCGCCCCTCGTACCGCACCTCGATCCCGACCCGGTGGGCCAGCCGCTCCACCGCCTCGGTGAACGACAGGGTCTCCTGCTTCATCAGGAAGTCGATGGCGTCCCCACCCTGGGAGCAGCCGAAGCAGTGCCACAGCTTCCGGGCCGAGTCGACCGTGAACGAGGGGGTCTTCTCCTGGTGGAAGGGGCAGAGGCCCTTGGAGCGGGTGCCGCCGCCGGGGCGGAGGGTCACGTACTCGCCGACGAGGGCGACCACGTCGGTCGCCTCGCGGATCTCGGCGATCGACTCGTCACGGATGCGGCCGGCCACGGCGGACTTCACCTCGACGCTACGGCGGAACTGCTAAGGGAAGGACCCGTCGGGTCACGGGCATTGTACGCACGGCCCCCGACGGCGCGGCGGGGCTAGGGGCGGCGCCGGTCGGGTGGGCGAGGGCCGTAGACGTTGAGCGCCTGCCAGCCGATGGTGATGACGAAGCCGAGGATCGGCCAGATCGGCCAGAAGTAGCCGCCGAAGTTGGTCATGGCCCAGATGACGACCAGGAAGACGGCGAGCGCGCCGAACCACAGGACCGAGCGGTACAGGGCGGCCTTGGCCTCGGCCTGGGTGGGGGCAGGAGGCCGCCCGCCGCGCGGTGCGCCCGAGGATCCCCGCAGGCGCCCGTACCTCGGCCCGGCCGGCCGGGAGGCCGGCGGCCGCAGCGGCGGGAGATCGGCGGCCAGGGCGTCCAGGTCGCCGAAGGTCCTGGCCGCATACGCCCGTTCGGTGCGTTCGGCGAGCTCCTCGGCGGTGAGGCGGCCGTCGGCGTGGTGCTGTCGCAGCGCCCGGACGAACTGCTCGCGGTCGGCGTCGGAGGCGCGCAGCGACGCCCGCCGCTGGTCTCCCGGCTCCCGGTCCATGGCCAGCTCCTCGCCCTGCAGGGGTCCGCGCTGGCAGAGGCTACCCCGGGTGCCGATCCGCGAACTAGACGGCTTCCGGCGCGAACGCCGCCTTCCAGGCGGCCAGGGCGTAGCGGTCGGTCATGCCGGCGATGGCGTCGACCGCCTGCTGCTCAACCGGGTCGTCGGCCAGGCTGGCCCCCATGGGCATGGTGTCGGGGTGCTCCAGGTAGTGGCCGTAGAGGTCGGTGAGCAGGCGGGTCGCCCGCTCGGTCTGGCGTTCGGCCTCGGGGCGCAGGTAGACGTGCTGGAACATGAACGAGCGCATCACCGACATGGCCTCGGCGCAGGCCTCGCCCTGGACGACCCGGGGGGCGCCCCGGGAGTGGCGGATCACGTCCTCGACCAGGACCCCGATCATGTCGGCGGGCTGCTCGCCCAGGACCCGGCGGACCTCGGCCGGGACCTGGTCGACGCCGGCCAGGACCCCGGCCCGCAGGGCGTCGGTGAGGTCGGCGGTCAGGTAGGCGATGCGGTCGGCCAGGCGGGCGCACAGCCCCTCCAGGGTCGAGGGGGGCTCGTGCTTCCAGGAGTGGCGTTCGATCCCCTCAAGGACCTCGGCGGTGAGGTTCCGGGGCTCGAGCAGGGTGAGGAGGCGCGCCCCCTGGCGGGCGTGGTCGAAGCCGCCGGGGGCGACCTTCTGGAGTGCGGCCTCGCCGCCGTGGCCGAAGCAGGCGTGGCCGAGGTCGTGGCCGGTGGCGATGGCCGTGGCCAAGGGGACGTTCAAGGACAGGGCCTGGGCGATGGTGGCGGCGATCCGGGCCGTCTGCTGCATGTGGGTGGCCCGGGTGACGTAGTGGTCGCCGATGTAGGGGCCGCCCTGGCGGCCGGCCGCCGGCCCCTCCCCGGAGAAGGCGGGGATGAACGACTGGGTCTTGCCGTGGGCCCGCATCATGGCCCGGGAGAAGATGATGCGGTCCAGGTCGCGCATCCAGCAGGTCCGCACCGGGTCCTCGGGCTCGGGCTGGCCCCGGCCGGCCGACTCGGCCGCCTTGGCCGCCCAGGGAGCGAGCGTGCGCGCCTCGGCCGCCTCCAGCTCGGCCCGCACCGTCCCCCGCTGCACCCAGTCGACCGGGGGGCTGGCCTTGAGCCCCCCGAACCCCCCGTCGTGGGTCGCCGTCACCGTTCGCTCCTCTGGCGCCGTTCGATCGTTCCCTGACAATTCTGACCGATGCCTGTGACGGTCAGTCCCCCCGCAGGCGGCTGTAGATGACCAGGTCGTGGAACTCGCCGTCGCGGAACTGGGCGTGGCGCAGGACCCCCTCGCGGGTGAACCCGGCCTTCTCCAGGGCCCGCTGTTCGGCCAGGTTGCCGACGTCGGTGCTGGCCTCCAGGCGCTCGACCGTGGTGTGGGCGAACAGGTAGGCGGCCAGCAGCCGCTGGGCCTCGCTGCCGTGGCCGCGGCCGCGGTGGCCGGGCAGCAGGGCGATGCCGACGTTGAAGGCCCGCGAGCCCGGGTTGGGCCCGTGGTGGACGGCGAAGTAGCTGACGTCGCCGGCCAGGGTGCCGTCGTCCAGCTCGACCAGCAGGTTGCCGCGGTCGGGCCCGAGCAGCCCGTCCTGCTCGAACCGGCGGCGCAGCTGGCCGTCGGGCGAGAAGCCGAACCAGTTGTGGTGGCCCTGCGCCTCCGGGTCGCTCCACCAGCGCTCCAGCGTGTCCAGGTCGGCGCGGCGGACCGGCCGGAGGCGCAGGGCCATGGGTCCTACTTGGAGGCCGTGGTGGCCTCGCCCAGGGCGGCCTGCCCGGCGGCCAGGCGGGCCGTCGGCACCCGGAACGGCGAGCAGGACACGTAGTCCAGCCCCAGCTCGTGGCAGAACCGGACCGAGTCGGGGTCGCCGCCGTGCTCGCCGCAGATGCCCAGCTTGAGGTTGGACCGGGTCGAGCGGCCCTCCTCGCTGGCGATCTGCATCAGCCGGCCGACGCCGGGCTGGTCGATGGTCACGAACGGGTTGGCCGGGACCAGCTTGCGCTCCTCGTACAGGCCGAGGAACTTGCCGATGTCGTCGCGGGAGAACCCGAAGGCGGTCTGGGTGAGGTCGTTGGTGCCGTAGGAGAAGAACTCGGCGACCTCGGCGATCTCCCCCGCGACCAGGGCGGCCCGGGGCAGCTCGATCATCGTCCCCCACAGCACCTCGAGCTCGGTGCCCTGGTGGTTGACGATCTCGCGGGCCACCGGCTCCAGCTCCTCCCGCAGCTGGGCCAGCTCCTCGCGGGTGGCGGCCAGCGGGATCATGATCTCCACGATCGGGTTGCCGCCGTCGGCCTTGACCTGGCAGGCGGCCTCGACGATGGCCCGGACCTGCATGGCGTACAGGCCGGGCTTGAGGATGCCGAGGCGGACCCCGCGCAGCCCCAGCATCGGGTTGGCCTCGTGGAGGTCGTTGACCTTGGCCAGCATCTCCTCGGCCTCGTCGAGCGGCAGGGCCTCGTCGCCGCCGACCTCGACCTGGGACTGGCCCTGCTGCCTGGCCAGGGCGACGGCCACGGCCAGGTCGACCTGGTTGGGCAGGAACTCGTGCAGCGGCGGGTCGAGCAGCCGCACGGTGACCGGCTTGCCGTCCATGGCCGAGAAGATGCCGACGAAGTCCTCGCGCTGGAGCGGTAGCAGGGTGTCGTAGGCGGCCTGCTCCTCGGTCTCGGAGTCGGCGAAGATCATCCGCCGCACCGCCGCCACCCGCTCCTCGCCGAGGAACATGTGCTCGGTGCGGCACAGCCCGATCCCCTCGGCGCCCCGCTCGATGGCGTTGCTCGACTGGCCGGGGGTGTCGGCGTTGGCGCGCACCCGGAGCCGCCGGACCTCGTCGGCCCGGGCCATGAAGCGCTCGTAGGCCTGCCAGATCTTCTCCTTGCGGGCCTCGGGGTCGCCGGAGCGGGCCCGCTCGATCGGCGAGTCGGCCAGCTCGAGCTGGCCGGCGAAGACCTTGCCGGTGAACCCGTCGATGGTGATGAAGTCACCCTCGTTGACGGTCGTGCCGCCGGCGGTGAACTTGCGGCCCTGGCGGTCGACCCGGATGGAGTCGGCGCCGCAGACGGCCGGGATGCCCTCGCCCCGGGCGACCACGGCGGCGTGGCTGTTGGTCCCGCCGGCCGAGGTCAGGATGCCCTGGGAGCGGATCATGCCGTGGTAGTCGTCGGGGGTGGTCTCGCGGCGGACCAGGATCACCGGCTCGCCCCGCTCGGCCCACTCCTGGGCGTCGTCGGCGCTGAACACGGCCTTGCCGACGGCCGCGCCGGGGGAGGCGTTCAGGCCCGAGGCGATCTCGGTGGCCCCCCCGCCCTCGGCGATGACCTTCTTGAACAGCTCCTCGAGGCGGTTGGCGTCCAGCCGCAGCAGGGCCGTGTCGACGTCGATCAGGCCCTCGGTGAGCATGTCGTGAGCCATCGTCCACTCGGCGAAGGCGGTCCGCTTGCCGATCCGGGTCTGGAGCAGCCACAGCTTGCCCTGCTCGACGGTGAACTCGATGTCGCACATGTCGCGGTAGTGGCCCTCCAGGGTCTTCATGTGCTCCTGGAGCTCCTCCCAGGCCCGCGGCTGGACGTCGCCCATCTCCTCCAGCTTCATGGTGTTGCGGATGCCGGCGACCACGTCCTCGCCCTGGGCGTTGACCAGGTAGTCGCCGTAGGGGGTGGGCTCGCCGTTGGCCGGGTTGCGGGTGAAGGCGACCCCGGTGCCGGAGTCGTCGCCCTTGTTGCCGAACACCATGGCCTGGATGTTGACGGCCGTGCCGAGCGAGTCGTCGATCTTGTTCTTGCGCCGGTAGTCGATCGCCCGCTTGTTGTCCCAGGAGCCGAACACGGCCTCGATGCCGCCGGTGAGCTGCTCGCGGGGGTCCTGGGGGAACTCGCGGCCGGTGTCGGCGGAGATGATGCGCTTGAACTCCTCGACCAGCGTCTTCAGATCCCCCTCGTCCAGGTCGACGTCGTTGCGGACGCCCTTGGCCTCCTTGGCGTGGTCGAGGGCCTCCTCGAAGCGGTCGCCGTTCACGCCCATGACCGTCTTGCCGTACATCTGGACCAGCCGCCGGTAGGAGTCCCACGCGAACC
>DATABK010000254.1:0-6345 GCA_036259695.1 Actinomycetes bacterium
GCCCCTGCTCGCCGACCCCGAGCGGCTGGCCGCCATGGCTGATGGGATGCGCTCCCAGGCCCACCCGGCCGCCGCCGAGGAGCTGGCCGCCCTGGTCGTCGAGGCCTCCGGCCGCGCCACCCGCGAGCAGTTCCTGGCCGAGGTGGCCGCGCCCGCGACCCCGGTCGACCGCGAGTCGACCGGCTGGTTCGACTCCGGCGCCACCCCGGCCGGCGCCCCAACCGTCCAGCGCCAGGTCAAGCGCCGCACCAAGCGCATGGAGGCCTACCCGCCAATCGACCGCCGCCAGGCCCAGCCGCCGGCGGAGCGGAGGAGCGGTGGTGGCCCAGCCCCGGACCCGGCGAACACGCCGGCCAGGGCGGTCTTCCCCGAGCCGGCGGGGGAGAAGGCCCCGTCCGGCGGCGGCTTCTTCGACCCTGACCCGGCCGGTTCCGAGCCCAAGGACCCAAGCGCCAAGGACCCGGCGCCCGGCGGGGCCGGGGACGCCTCCTCGAACGGGCGCCCCGGGCGGGCCCCCGACACCAGCGGCGGGCCACCGAACGACCAGGGCACCGGACCATGAGCGGGACAGGGCCGGTCGGGGGGGCCGCCCGTGGCGGGACAGGCGACGGGTCGGACCGGCCGGCCGTGGACAACCTCGTCCACCACAGCGGCACCGGGCTGTCCGAGACGGGCCGGGGCCTTGACCTGCACCGCGTGCCACGGGTGGTGCACCTGGTCGGGGTGGGCGGGGCCGGGATGAGCGGGCTGGCCAGGCTGCTGCTGGCCGGGGGGCACCGGGTCACCGGGTCGGACCGGAGTGCGTCGGCCACCCTGGAGGCGCTGCGGGCGCTCGGGGCCGAGGTCTGGGCCGGGCACGACGGGACCCGGCTGGGCCGGCCCGACCTGGTGGTCGCCTCGACCGCGATCCGGGCCACCAACCCGGAGCTGGTCGCGGCCAGGATCCTCGACATCCCCGTCCTCGGCCGGGCCGAGCTGCTGGCCCTGCTCATGGCGGGCAAGGACGGCATCGCGGTCGCCGGCACCCACGGCAAGACGACGACCACCGGGATGGTCGTGGCCATCCTCGAGGCGGCCGGGCTCGACCCGTCGTTCGCCGTCGGCGGCGACTTCAAGTCGAGCGGCGTCAACGCCGCCGCCGGGAGCGGTCCCCACTTCGTGGCCGAGGCCGACGAGTCCGACGGCTCGTTCCTGGAGCTGTCGCCGACGGTGGCCGTCGTCACCAACGTCGAAGCCGACCACCTCGACCACTGGGGCGACCTGGCCGCGGTGACGGCCGCCTTCCGTTCCTTCGTGGAGCGGCTGCCACCCGAGGGCACGGCCGTGCTCTGCGCCGACGACCCCGGCGCCCTCGACCTGGCCGGGGCCGCCCGCTGCCAGGTGGTCACCTACGGGTTCGCGGCCGGCGCCGAGGTCAGGGGCGAGGTCCTGGCCATCGACGGCCGGGGCGCCCGCTTCGCCGTGCTCGCCGGGGGTGAACGGCTCGGCGAGGTCGCCCTGGTCGTGCCCGGCCGGCACAACGTGGCCAACGCCCTGGGAGCGACCGCGGCCGCCATGGCCGCCGGGGCGCCGTTCGAGGCCGCGGTGGCCGGCCTGGCCGGGTTCACGGGCGCGGCCAGGCGCTTCCACCTGCGAGCCGAGGCCGGCGGGGTCACGGTCGTCGACGACTACGCCCACCATCCCACCGAGGTCGCGGCCAGCCTGGCCGCGGCCCGCCTCGGCGGTGCCAAGCGGCTCGTGGCCGTGTTCCAGCCCCACCTCTACTCGCGGACCCGGCTGTTCGCGGCCGAGTTCGGGCGGGCCCTGGCCGCGGCCGACCTGGTGCTGGTGACCGACATCTACGCGGCCAGGGAGGACCCCGAGCCGGGCATCGACGGCGCCCTGGTCGCCAGTGCGGCCAGGCACGCTCGCCCCGACCTCGACTGCGTCTACGAGCCCGACCGACCGGCCCTCGCCGCCCGGGTCGCCTCCCTGGTCCAGCCGGGCGACCTGGTCCTCACCCTTGGCGCCGGCGACATCACCACCCTGGCCGACGAGCTCGCCCCCCTCCTGGGGCCTCCGGGCAGGGGAGGGGCTGTGGACGACCCGGCGCCCTCGACCCGCCGGTCGGCTACGCTCCCCCCCAGGGGGGCTCGACCTCCGGCGGATGGTGGAGACCCATGAACGGCCAGTGGCCGCCGATGCCGCCGGCGGTCGGGCCGGTGGACCCGGCGGCCCTCGAGGCGGCCGCGGCCGAGCTGGAGGCGCGCTGCCCCGGTCGGGTCAGCCGCCATCTCTCGCTGGCTCCGTTGACCACCTTCCGGCTTGGCGGGCCGGCGGCGGTGTTCCTGCGGGCCGAGACCCTCGACGACCTGGCGGCCCTGGCCGACGTCCTCGGCGGCACCCGGGTGCCGCTGCTGATCGTCGGGCGGGGGTCGAACATGCTCGTCGCCGACGGCGGCTGGCCGGGGATCGCCCTGCACCTGGGGCAGCGCTTCCGCCGGGTCGAGGTCGAGGGGAACGAGCTCGAGGCCGGGGCGGCCACGCCCCTGCCCAGTCTGGCCGCCCGGTCGGCCAAGGCGTCGCTGGGCGGGATCGCGTTCGCGGTGGCGATCCCCGGCAGCGTCGGAGGCGGGGTCCGGATGAACGCCGGCGCCCATGGGAGCGAGCTGGCCGACAGGCTGCTCTGGGCCGACGTGTTCCACCTGACCGGCGAGGCGGCCGGGCGGGCGGTCCGGATGAAGCCGGACGAGCTGGGGTTCGGCTACCGGCGCTCGGCCCTTCCGGCCGGGGCGGTGGTGACCGCGGCCCGGTTCGCGCTCACGCCGGCTCCCGAGGCCGAGGTCCGGGCCGAGATCGACGAGGCGCGCCGCTGGCGGCGCGACAACCAGCCCGTGAACCAGCCCAACTGCGGCAGCGTGTTCGCCAACCCGCCGGAGCTGGCCGCCGGCCGGGTGGTCGAGCTGCTCGGCATGAAGGGCGAGGCCCACGGTGGGGCCAGGATCAGCGAGGTCCACGCCAACTTCATCGTCGCCGCCGACGGGGCGACCGCCGACGACGTGCTCGCCCTCATCCGCCGGGCCATGCGCCGGGCCCGCGACGAGCTCGGCATCACCCTCCGCACCGAGGTCCAACTGGTCGGCGACTTCGGCCCCGGGGAGGGGGCGACATGACCCAGCGGACCAGCTCGACCGGGCGCACCGCCGGGGGAGCGGCGCCCAGGCGGCGGCCGCCGGCCGACCGGCGGATCGCCGAGCGGCGCAAGGCGATCATCGCGGCCAGGGTGCGGCGGCGGCGGCGCATCCTCGGGTGGGGGCTGGCCGCCATCGCCCTGGCGGTCGGGGTGGCCTATCTCATCCGGACGCCGCTGTTCGGGCTCAGCGCCGTCCGGGTCACCGGCACCGAGGCCGTTGCCGAGGCCGAGGTCCGGGAGGCGGCCAAGGTCCGTCTCGGCGAGCCCTATCTCGGCCTGGACATCGCCGCCATCCAGGCCCGGGTGGCCGCCCTGCCCCGGGTCGCCGCCGTCCGCGTGGCCCGCGACTACCCCTCCAGCCTCCGCATCGCGGTCACCGAGCGGCCGCCGGTGGCCAGTGTCTCCACCGGCAACGTCTACTGGCTGGTGGCCGCCGACGGCACCGTGCTCGACGCCGCCGGGCGCCGGCCGGCCGACCTGCCCTATGTGGCCAGCGTCCCGCTGCCGGACGGTGTGCGGCCCGGCAGCCGCCTGCCCCCGGGGAACGAGCTGGCCAACGCCCTCACCGCCCTCGGCGGCATGGCGCCCCAGCTCAAGCGCCAGGTGACCGGGGTCAACGCCCGCACCCTGGACAGCCTCGAATTCACCCTGAGGGACGGCACCCGGGTCCTGTACGGGCTCGCGGTCGACCAGCCGGCCAAGGACACCGCCGTGCAGTTGATCCGGCGGACGCTGAAACGAGAGGGAAGGGAGGCGCAGCGAATCGACGTCCGGAATCCGGCGTCGCCGACGGTTACGGCGACCCCGGCGGAATAACAATAGATGAAATTACACCAGGGTAGTTGACCAGGTCAGGGGCACCTTGTACCATCCCCGGCAGCTTGAGGTTGACATAATTGAACCTCAACTTGAGGCTCAACTTCCCCCGCTTCCCGGCCATCGCTGCTGGGCGCTGAATACGACTGTCCGTGAAACGGGCGAAGGAGGTTGGTTGGATGATGGCGGCGCCGCAGAACTACCTGGCCGTGATCAAGGTGGTCGGGATCGGCGGCGGTGGAGTCAACGCCGTCAACCGCATGATCGAGGCGAGCCTCAAAGGCGTGGAGTTCATCGCCGTGAACACCGACGCCCAGGCCCTGCTCGCCTCCGACGCCGACGTCAAGCTCGACGTGGGGCGCGAGCTCACCCGCGGGCTGGGCGCGGGCTCGAACCCTGACGTCGGCCGCCAGGCCGCCGAGGACCACGCCGAGGAGCTCGAGGAGGTCCTCAAGGGCGCGGACATGGTGTTCGTCACCGCCGGCGAGGGCGGCGGCACCGGCACCGGCGGCGCCCCGGTGGTGGCCCGCATCGCCAAGGCCCAGGGGGCGCTGACCATCGGCGTGGTGACCAGGCCGTTCGCCTTCGAGGGGAAGCGCCGCTCGGCCCAGGCCGACAAGGGGATCGAGAGCCTCAAGCAGGAGGTCGACACCCTCATCATCATCCCCAACGACCGCCTGCTCCAGGTGGCCGAGCGCACCACCTCGATGCTGGACGCCTTCAAGCTGGCCGACCAGGTCCTGCTCCAGGGCGTGCAGGGGATCACCGACCTCATCACCATCCCCGGGCTCATCAACCTGGACTTCGCCGACGTGCGCGCGACCATGCGCGAGGCCGGCACCGCCCTCATGGGCATCGGCCAGGCCCGTGGCGAGGACCGGGCGGTGGCCGCGGCCAAGCAGGCCATCTCCTCCCCGCTGCTGGAGGCGTCGGTCGACGGGGCCAGGGGCGTGCTGCTCAACATCTCCGGCGGCTCCGACCTGGGCCTGTTCGAGGTCAACGAGGCCGCCGAGGTGATCGCCTCGGCCGCCCACCCGGACGCCAACATCATCTTCGGGGCCGTGATCGACGACGCCCTCGGGGACGAGGTCCGGGTCACGGTGATCGCGGCCGGGTTCGACCGCACCACCGAGCAGGCCAACGCCGAGAACGGGCGCTCCCAGCCGGCCGGCGCGGTCGAGGAGGAGTCGGTCTGGCCGACGCCGGGCATGCGGCGGCCCTCCGACAACCGCGGCACCTGGCCGGCCCCGGCCGCCTCGAGCCCGGCGGCCGAGCGGCGCGAACCCGAACGGCGGGAGCCGGAGCGTCGTGAGCCCGAGCGCCGCCCCCGCTACGACGGCGATGACGACGAGCTGGACATCCCCTCCTTCCTCAAGCGCTGACCCGCTGCCTCCGGAGGGGACGCTGGACTGGCGGCCGGGGCCGCCACGGCCCGGTGAGCCGGAACCGCCCTGGCCACCGGTCCTGGTGGCCGAGGACCTGCTCGAGGCCGGGATCGTGGCCGCCTTCACCGGCCGGGCCGGTGGCAGCTCGGCCGCGCCCTTCGCCACCCTCAACCTTGGCCTGCGGGTCGGGGACGACCTGCGCCGGGTGCTGGCCAACCGGCGCCGGGTCGCCACCGTCCTCGGCCTCGCCGGCCACCCCTGGGCCCTGGCCCGCCAGGTCCACGGCGCCACCGTCCTCCGGGTGGAGGCGGGCCGGCTCGGGCAGGGGCCGCCCGAGGGGAAGCCGACCGTCGGGGAGGCGGACGGGCTGGTCACGACCGATCCCGGGGTGGTGCTGGCCGTGCTGACCGCGGACTGCGCGCCGGTGCTGCTGGCCGACCCGGCCGCCGGGGTGGTCGGGGCGGTCCATGCCGGGTGGCGGGGGCTGGCCGCCGGGGTGGTCGAGGCCGGGGTCGCGGCCATGGGCGAGCTGGGGGCCGACCCGGGCGCCGTCGTCGGGCTGGTCGGGCCGGCCGTGGGCGGCTGCTGCTATGCGGTCGGGCCCGAGGTGCGTGAGGCCGTCGGGGACCGCTACCCGGCCGCCCTGGCCACCACCAGGGACGGCCGCCCGGCCCTCGACCCGGCCGCCGGGGCCGCCCAGGCGCTGGAGCGGGCCGGGGTCAGGGCTTCCAATGTCCGGGTCGCCGGTGAGTGCACCGTCGACCTCGAGGAGCGGTTCTTCTCCCACCGCCGCGACCACGGCCGCAGCGGCCGCCAGGCCGGGCTCATCGCCCTGGCTCCTCCGGCGGGTGGGCGGTGACCACCACGGTCGACCCGGCCGCGGTGGCGGCCAACGTGGCCTCGGTCACCGCCCGGGTGGCGGCCGCGGCCCGGCGGGCCAGGCGGGACCCGGAGGAGGTGACGCTGGTCGCG
>DATABK010000255.1:0-3285 GCA_036259695.1 Actinomycetes bacterium
GGGCCGCGAGGCGCTCGGCGTCGCTGAGAGTGGCGTCGGGGTGGGCGAGCAGGTAGCGGCGCGGAGGCATGGTGGCGTTGGCGACCTCCTCGGCGGCGTCGTCGGCCTCGCCGTCGTCCTCGTCCCAGGTGGAGAAGTTGAGCGCGGCCCGGCCCTGCTCGACGTCGCGGGCCACCATCCACGAGAACGGCGCGACCAGGCTCTGCAGCGGCCAGCGGGTCTCGTTGCTGTGGCAGTCGTAGCAGGCCGCCGTGGCCAGCTCCCGGGCCCGGCCGTCCGGCCAGGGGGCGTCCCGGGTCACCAGCGGGTTGGTGTGGTCGCGCCCGTACGGCACCAGCTGGAGGAGCACGGCCACGGCGAACAGCCCGAGCCCGGCTCGGAGCAGCACCTTCCGCCTTCGTGTGGCCATGTCGCTCCCTTGATCGCCGCCGGGGCCTGTTCGTTACGGTCGGCACCGTCAGCGGGTAGGCTGAGGACCACCTCTGGAGGTGGGACGATGGGCGACGGCGACCAGCGATACACCGAGTCGGGCATCCCGATCCAGGTCGTCTACGGCCCCGCCGACCTCGACGGCTTCGACCCCGCGGCCGCCCTCGGCGAGCCCGGCCGCGACCCCTTCACCCGGGGCATCTACCCGACCATGTACCGGGGCCGGCCCTGGACGATGCGCCAGTACGCCGGCTTCGGGTCGGCCGCCGAGACCAACGCCCGCTTCCGCTACCTGCTCGACCACGGCCAGACCGGCCTGAGCGTGGCCTTCGACCTGCCGACCCAGATGGGCTACGACTCCGACCACCCGATGGCCGCCGGCGAGGTCGGCAAGGTCGGGGTTGCGATCGACTCCCTGGCCGACATGCGGCGGCTCTTCGAGGGCATCCCGCTGGACCAGGTCTCGACCTCCATGACCATCAACGCCCCGGCGGCCGAGCTCCTGCTGCTCTACCAGCTGGTCGCCGAGGAGCAGGGTGTCGACCCGGCCGCCCTGACCGGAACGGTCCAGAACGACGTGCTCAAGGAGTACATCGCCCGCGGGACCTACATCTACCCGCCGGTGCCGTCGCTGCGGATCACCACCGACCTGTTCGCCTACTGCGCCACCCAGCTGCCCCGCTTCAACACCATCTCCATCTCCGGCTACCACATGGCCGAGGCCGGGGCGACCGCCGTCCAGGAGATCGCCTTCACCCTGTCCAACGCCATCGCCTATGTGCAGGCGGCCGTCGACGCCGGGCTGGCCGTCGACGCCTTCGCGCCCCGGCTGGCCTTCTTCTTCGTGGCCCGCACGAGCCTGTTCGAGGAGGCGGCCAAGTTCCGGGCGGCCCGCCGCATCTTGGCCGACACCATGGCCACCCGGTTCGGGGCCGCCGAGCCGCGCTCGCGCATGCTGCGGTTCCACACCCAGACGGCCGGGGTCCAGCTCACCGCCCAGCAGCCGCTCAACAACGTGGTCCGGGTGGCCGTGCAGGGCCTGGCGGCCGTGCTCGGCGGCACCCAGTCGCTGCACACCAACGCCTACGACGAGGCCCTGGCCCTGCCCAGTGAGGCCGCGGCCCGCCTGGCCCTGCGGACCCAGCAGGTCCTGGCCAACGAGACCGGGGTCACCGACACCGTCGACCCGCTGGCCGGGTCGTACTTCGTCGAGCGCCTCACCGACGAGGTCGAGGCCGCGGCCCGGCAGCTGATGGGCCGGGTCGAGGAGCTGGGCGGCGCCGTGGCCGCCATCGAGCGCGGCTTCCAGAAGGAGGAGATCGAGCGCTCGGCCTACGACCAGCTGCGGGCGGTCGAGCGGGGGGACCGGGTGGTGGTGGGCGTCAACCGCTACGCCGGCGGCGAGGAGGAGCCGGTCACCACCATGCAGCTCGACCCGGCCATCGCCGACGCCCAGGCCAAGTCCCTGGTCGACATCCGCGCCACCCGGGACCAGGACGCGGTCGCCGCCACCCTCAGCGCCCTCCGCGACGCCGCCCGCGACGGCGGCAACCTCCTCCCCCCGATGCGCGAGGCCCTCCGCCACCTGGCCACCGTCGGCGAGGTCTGCGACACCCTCCGCGCCGAGTTCGGCACCTACCGGCCTCCCGACACGTTCTAGGGCGGGGGAGGTGAGGAGGGGAAGGGCCGGCCGCCCCGGACCGCAGGTTCGAGCCCGCCGCGCCGCCCGTCCGCCGCGACTCCGCCCCGAGCGACATAGGTCATTTTGCGGAGGTTGCTGCGCATTCTGCGCGGGTTAGGAAGAGCTCGTCCTGCTCTCCACACCCCGGAAGGAGTCGCGCCATGCCTGACGCGCTCGAGTTCCTGCTGTACCTGATCGCCTTCGCCTGCTTCCTGCTGGCCGCCTTCGGCGCCCGGACCCGCTGGGCCGGCCGGGTCAACCTGATCGGCCTCGGCCTCGCCTGCTGGGTCTTCATCCTCCTGGTGGCCGCCCTCAGACGGGTGAGCTGACCGGGAGGGAACCCGGCGGCCCGGTCGCGGGTGTCTCCTTACAGGGGGACAGGGCGGCGAACGAGGGAGCCGGTGGCCGGAGCCGACTTCGAGGGGTTCTACCGGGCCAACTACGCCCGGCTGGTCGGGCAGATGGTGGCCGTGGTCGGCGACGTCCACGAGGCCGAGGACGTCGTCCAGGAGGCGTTCGCCCGGGCCTCGCTGCACTGGTCGCGGGTGCGGGGCTACCACGCGCCCGAGGCCTGGGTGCGGCGGGTGGCCCTCAACTACGCGTTCAGCGGGCTGCGGCGGGCCCGGTACCGGCGCCGGGCCGTCGAGCGGCTGGCCCAGCCTGAGGAGGCCGTGCCCGCGGCCAGCGCCGAGGTGGTGGACATGGTCGCGGCCCTTCGCCGCCTGCCCCCGCGCCAGCGCGAGGTCCTGGTCCTGTACTACGTGGTCGAGCTGCCGGTCGAGGAGATCGGCCGCCACCTGCGGCTCCCGGTGGGGACGGTGAAGAGCCGGCTGGCCCGCGGCCGCACCGCCCTGGCCCGGCTGCTCGGCGCCGACGGCAGCTGAGAGGAGGCCTCGCATGCGTGACGAGGAGCTCCGGCGGCGGATGGAGCAGGTTGCCGAGTACGGCGAGCGGGTCGTCAGCCCGCCCGACCCGGCCCTGCTGTACCGGCGGGCCCGGCGGCGGGTGGCCAGGCTGGCCGCCCTGGGCGTGCTGCTGGCCTGCGCCCTGGCCGGCGGCGGCCTGGCCGTCCGGACCACCCTGGCCGGCGACGAGCGGTACCCGGCGGTGGCCCTCCCCCCCGGGCCGGCGACCACCGCGGTCCCGCCGACCACCGCCCCACCGGCACCACCAGC
>DATABK010000256.1:0-3831 GCA_036259695.1 Actinomycetes bacterium
CTGGAAGATCGTGTCCCGGATCAGGTACCCGGAGTGGGCCGGGCTGGTGTACATGCCGGGCGGGTTGTCCAGCGCGCCGGGGGCGCCCAGGACGGTGAACCCGTCCCAGGTGATGTCGTCCGCCAGTAGCTGCACCAGCCCACGACCCGTCGTGCCGGGCGCCCCGGCGACGATCGACTCGCGGCCCCGGCCGTGGCGGGTGGCGTCGCGGCCGGCGTTGGCGCCCTTGATGGTGATGTCCGGCTCCTGGACCTTCACGGTCTCCGCGTAGCGGCCCGGGCAGACCTTGATGGTGTCGCCGGGGTCGGCCGCGTCGACCGCGGACTGGATGGTGCGGAAGCGGCGGTGGTGCTTGCCGTAGCAGGTGCGGTGGCCCGCGTCGTCATCGACGATCAGGACCCGGGCATGCGACCGGTGATGCCCGACCGCGCCGGCCGGGACCGCGTACAGGCCGACTGCGGTGACGACCGCGAACAACAGGACTGCTCCACGTCGCTTCATGGACCGAGCCTCCAAGTTGAACGTCTCGAACCGGACGAGCGACGCGACTATAACGGTCAACTTGATCGTGACCAAGTATCTAGGCGTTCTGCTCAAGGCGGGTCATGGCCCAACCGACAACATGCCCAGCAAAGGAGGAGATCACAGTGCTAGGCACCCCACGCCTGACAGACGCCCGGATCCTGGTCGTGGACGACGAGCGGGTCAACGTCGTCCTCCTGGAGCGCATTCTCGAGCAGGACGGGTACCGCAACGTCAAGAGCCTCACCGACCCGTCCGCGGTCCCGGCGCTCTTCGACCAGTTCGAGCCGGACCTGGTCCTGCTCGACCTGCACATGCCCAAGCTCGACGGCTTCGCGGTGATGAAGCTCCTGGAGGACCGGATCTCCGGCGACGTCTTCCTGCCGATCCTGATCCTGACCGCCGACATCCGGCCCGAGATCAAGCGGCGGGCGCTGTCGGCCGGGGCCAAGGACTTCGTCACCAAGCCGTTCGACCGCACCGAGGTCCTGCTGCGCATCCAGAACCTGCTGGAGACGCGGTTCCTGCACCTGCGCATGCGCCAAGACGCGGTCCCGG
This sequence comes from Actinomycetes bacterium, assembly GCA_036259695.1. Classification (GTDB taxonomy): domain Bacteria; phylum Actinomycetota; class CALGFH01; order CALGFH01; family CALGFH01; genus CALGFH01. The sequence continues at coordinate 1,081 of DATABK010000256.1, forward strand.
AGGGGCAGGCGACCTGACGTGGAACAGCAAATGTGGCGGCGGTACGGCGACGCCGTCTACACCCTCCTGACCCTGGCCATCTTCGGCTTCGAGACGATCGCGCTCGGCGCCCTGAGCCTGTCGTTCCTGCTCGGCCGCACCACCGGCATCGCCTCGACCCCGGTCGAGGGCATCCTGCTCGGCATCGTCATCTCGACGGCGTCGGCGCTGGCCCTGCTCGGCCTGTACCTGCTCTCCTACCACTTCATCAGCAACATGCGGGACCGCTGGCAGGCCGACCAGCTCGACCAGTGGACCGAGTGGTGGGTGGGGCTCGCCCTCACCGGACCGGACGAGCCGGGCGTCCACGCCACCGACCGCTACCGGCTGCCCCGGGTGGCCGTCCACTCCGTGCTCAGCCTGCTGGAGGCGGTCAAGGGCGAGGAGGGCGACCGCCTGAAGGAGGCCCTGGCCGGCCACGGCGTCGACCGCTGGTTCCTGCGCCGGGCCCGCTCCGGCCACCTCACGGCCAAGCTGGACGCCATCGAGAACCTCGGCAAGGCCCGCCTGCCCCACGCCTTCGACCAGCTGCTGGCCCTGTTCCACCACGGCAAGCCGGTCGTGCGGCGGATGTCGGCCCGGGCCGCCGGGGTGACCCTGGCCATCATGCCGCCCACCGACGGGTCGGACAGCCCGCACGCCCGGTTCATCCAGGCCATCAAGCACGCCGACCTCCAGCCGGGGGTCGTCCAGGAGGCGCTGCTGCTGCTCGAGACCCGGGCCGGCCCCATCCTCAAGGAGCTGCTGGCCGACCCCGAGCTGTCGGACACGCTGCGCTGGGTCGCCATCGAGACCGTCGGGCGGCTCGGCCTGGCCGACATGGCCGAGCAGGCCGCCGACTCCTGCGACCACCCCGACCCGGAGCTGCGGGCGGCCGCCTTCCGCTGCCTGCGGCGCCTGGGAACCGTGCCCGAGGTTGCCGAGGCGTGCCTGCTGGCCGCCGTCGACGACGAGGTCGACTTCGTCCGGGTCCAGGCGGCGCACGCGGCCGCCTTCCTTCCCGCCGAGGCCGCCCTGCCCGCGCTGGAGCCGCACCTCCAGGACGACAACTGGTGGGTCCGCCGGGCCGCGGCCGGGTCGCTGGCGCGCCTCGGGGAGATCGGCGTCGCCACCGTCCGGCGGGCCGCCGAGTCGCACCCCGACAAGGCCGCCCGTGAGATGGCCGTGCAGATCCTGCTCGAGGCGGACGAGATGTCACCGGCCGCCGCCCGTCTCGCCACGGGAGTTGCCTAACCATGTGGAGATCCCTGCTGATCGGCTACCAGTACGTGCTGCTGGTCTACTTCTCGCTCCTGAACGTGCTGTACGCCCTGTTCTCGTCCATCGGGCTGCGCGCCATCGTGGTCGTGTTCGCCCGCGAGTTCTCCCAGGGCTCGCTGCGCGACCTGCTCGAGCGCGACGTCTACAAGCCGGTGTCGATCCTGGTGCCGGCCCACAACGAGGAAGTCAGCATCGTCGGGAGCGTGCAGTCGCTGCTCAACCTCCAGTTCCCGGAGTTCGAGATCGTGGTCGTCTCCGACGGCTCCGAGGACGAGACCGTCCAGCGGCTGATCGAGGCCTTCGCGCTGGCCGAGCAGCCCTGGGCAGCCCGCCAGGACCTGCCCTGCGCGCCCGTGCGCCGCACCTTCCGGTCGCTGACCCACCCCAACCTGATCGTGGTCGACAAGGACCAGGGCGGCAAGGCCGACTCGCTCAACGCGGCCCTGAACATGGCCCGCTACCCGCTGTTCGCGGCCGTCGACGCCGACTCGCTGCTCGACGGTGAGGCGATCCTGCGGGCGACCCGGCTGTTCGTCGAGGACGAGACCCTGATCGCGGTCGGGGGGACCATCCGGCCCCTGAACGCGGCCGTGGTCGAGGACGGCCGCATCCTCGAGGCCCGGATCCCCAAGAAGTGGCTGGAGCGGTTCCAGATCCTCGAGTACGCCCGGGCGTTCTTCACCGGGCGGGCCGGGTGGAGCCACTTCAGGAGCCTGCTCATCATCTCCGGCGCCTTCGGGCTGTTCCGGCGCACGGCGGTCCTTGAGGCCGGCGGCTTCCTGGTCGGGACCGTGGCCGAGGACATGGAGCTGGTCGTCCGCCTCCACAAGCACTTCAAGAAGGCACGCAGGCCCTACAACATCCGCTTCACCCCGGACCCGATCTGCTGGAGCGAGGTCCCCTCGGACCTGGGCACCCTGCGCCGCCAGCGCAACCGCTGGCACCGGGGGCTGTGGGAGACCCTCTGGACCCACAAGGACATGCTGTTCAACCCCCGCTACGGCCGCCTCGGCATGGTCGCCGTGCCCTACTTCTGGATCTTCGAGGCGCTCGCCCCGGTGATCGAGATCAGCGGCTACCTGCTGGTGGGGGTCGGGGTCTTCGCCGGGTTCGTGAGCCCGCGGTTCGCGATCCTGTTCACGATCCTGGCCGTCCTCTATGGGATGCTGTCCTCGCAGCTGGCCTCCGGGATCGAGACCTTCCTCTCCAACCGCTACCCGCGGCTGCGCGACCGGGCCATCCTGTTCCTGGCCGCCTTCTTCGAGTTCGTCGGCTACCGGCAGTTCCTGGCCCTGGAGCGGACCATCGCCACCGTGCAGGTGCCGTTCAAGCGGGGGAAGTGGGGCAAGATGCACCGCCGGGGCATCCGCCACAGCACCCAGACCCCGCCGCCGCCCGACCCGATCGACACCGAGCGGGAACCGGCGGGCGTCTGACGCCTCCCTCGGGCGG
>DATABK010000257.1:0-2642 GCA_036259695.1 Actinomycetes bacterium
GGAACTGGACGCCCTCGACGGGGTGGCTGCGGTGGCGCAGGGCCATGACCAGGCCCTGGGCGGTCTCTCCGGTGACCTCCAGCACCTCGGGGAGGCCGTCGCGCTCGACCACCAGCGAGTGGTAGCGGGTGGCCGCGAACGGCACCGGCAGCCCGGCCAGCACCCCGGCCCCCTGGTGGTGGACGGGCGAGGTCTTGCCGTGGACCAGCTCGGGGGCGCGGCCGACCTGGCCGCCGTAGACGTGGCCGATGACCTGGTGGCCCAGGCAGACCCCGAGGACGGGCAGCTCGGCCCCGAGGTCGCGGACGATGTCGACCGAGAGCCCGGCGTCGCGCGGGTGGCCGGGCCCGGGCGAGATCACCACCCCGTCCGGGTCGAGGGCGCGGACGTCGGCGACGGTCCCGGCGTCGTTGCGCCACACCACCGTCTCCGCCCCCAGCTCCCCCAGGTACTGGACGAGGTTGAAGACGAACGAGTCGTAGTTGTCGACGACCAGGATCCGCAGGCCCCGGCCGGGGTCGCCAAGCACCCGGTCCCCGGGCCCGTCGGTGCTCAAGGTGTCTCGGCCCCGCTCTCGGCCGTCTGCTTGGCCTGCTTGGCCTGCTCCTCCTCGATCAGGGCGCGGCGCAGGACCTTGCCGATCAGGGTCTTGGGCAGCTCGTCGCGGAACTCGACCGCCCGCGGGACCTTGTAGGCGGCCAGGCGGGACTTGGCGAACTCCCGGATCTCGTCGGGGGTGGCCTGCTCGCCCGACCGCAGGACCACGAACGCCTTGACGATCTCACCCCGGTAGCTGTCGGGCACCCCGGCGACGGCGACCTCGAGGACCTTGGAGTGCTCGTAGAGGATCTCCTCGACCTCGCGCGGGTAGACGTTGTAGCCGCCGGCGATGATGAGGTCCTTCTTGCGGTCGACGATCGAGAAGTAGCCCTCCTCGTCCATCACCGCCATGTCCCCGGTGAGCAGCCAGCCGTCCCGCAGCACCTGGGCCGTCTCGTCGGGCCGGTTCCAGTAGCCCTGCATCACCTGCGGCCCGGCCAGGGCGAGCTCGCCCGGCTCGCCGACCGGCATGGTCTGGGACGGGTCGTCGGGGTTGGCCACCCGGGCCAGGGTGTCGGGGATGGGCATGCCGATGGTGCCGGCCTTGCGCTTGCCGTAGATCGGGTTGGCGATGGCCACCGGCGAGGACTCCGACAGGCCGTAGCCCTCGACCAGGCGCCCACCCGAGAAGCGCTCGAACCGCTCGGCGACCTCCAGCGGCAGGGGGGCCGCCCCGGACAGGCAGGCCTTGATGCTGGACAGGTCGTGGCCACCCTTCTCGACGGCGTTGTTGATGGCCACGTACATGGTGGGCACGCCCGGGAACAGGGTCGGCCGGTACTTGTCGACCGCGCTCAGCACGCCGTCGAGGTCGAAGCGGGGCAGGAGCACCAGGGCCGCGCCCAGGCGCAGGCCGAGCAGCAGGCACACGGTCAGACCGTACACGTGGAAGAAGGGCAGCACGGCCATCATGACCTCGCGGCCCGGGTCGGCGTCGGGGAACCAGGCCCGTACCTGCTCGACGTTGGCCCGGAGGTTGGCGTGGGTGAGCATCACGCCCTTGGAGACCCCGGTGGTCCCCCCGGTGTACTGGAGCAGGGCCAGGTCCCGGTCGGCGTCGACCTCGACCAGGTCCGGGGCCGCCGGGGCCGATCCCACCAGGTCGCGCCAGCGCTTGATCGGCTCGTCCTTGCCGATGCCGGCGCTGGCCGCCTTGCCCTTCTTGGTGTAGGGAGCCAGCACCCGCTTGAGCCCGGGCAGCTCGTCCAGCACCGAGGTGACGATCACCTCGCGGATCGAGGTCCGGGGCCGCAGCGCCTTGACCCGCTCATAGGCGAGGTCGAGGCAGACCAGCACCTCCACCCCGGCGTCGGCCAGCTGGTGGCCGAGCTCCCGCTCGGTGTAGAGGGGGTTGTTCTGGACCACCGTCGCCCCCAGGCGCAGCGCCCCGAACAGGGCCACCACCGCCTGCGGGCAGTTGGGCAGGATCAGCCCGACCCGGGTCCCGCGGCCCACCCCCAGGCCCGCCAGGACCCCGGAGAACCGCCTGACCTGCTGGTGCAGCTGGGCGTAGGAGATGGTCCGCCCCTCGAAGTGGAGGGCCGGGGCGTGCGGGAAGTCCCTGGCCGCGTCCTCGAGCAGGCCGGCCAGGCTGGCTCTGGGCAGCTCCACGTGCTCGGGGACGCCCGGGGGATAGTTGTCGAGCCAAGGCGTCGTTGTCTCGGGCATCGTGGTCCCACCTCGTTCTCCGGCACGCGGGCGGCGTGCGCAAGCGGCTTGGCAAGCAGTATCGGCTGTCGCTCACCGTCAGGACAATCTACCGGCGGTGGCCGCCTAACCTCCCGCTCCCGACCTCAGAAGTTCTCCGGAAGAACCCGCTCCAGCCAGGGGAAGACGTAGTACCAGCACAGCACCATCACCAGGACGATCCAGGAGATCACGGCCACCACCCGCGGCCACGCCCTGGCCTGCCGCTCCCCAGCGGGCCGGTTCCGCCGGGCCTTGCCGGTGTCGACCGGCGCCTGGCGCCGGACCGCACCCGGGTCGTCGGCCAGCTCCGACGCTCCCCTGCCGGGTCGGGGGGCGGTGCGGGCGCCGGCGTC
>DATABK010000258.1:0-7371 GCA_036259695.1 Actinomycetes bacterium
GGCCGTGACCCGGAAGTAGCCCTCAGCGGTGCGCTCGCCGGTCAGGAACGGCCGGTCCCGCTCGTCGACGTCGGAGGTGAGCAGGGTCGCGGCCAGGGCGTCGGTCCGGGCGACCAGGACGGTCGGCACACCGGCGACGTCGGCGGCCAGCCGGGCCGCCTGCAGGGTGCGGATGAACTGGCCGGTCGGGACGAGCACCTTGCCGCCCAGGTGGCCGCATTTCTTCTCGCTGGCCAGCTGGTCCTCGAAGTGGATCCCGGCCGCCCCGGCCTCGATCAGGGCCCCGGTCAGCTCGTAGGCGTTCAGCGGCCCTCCGAACCCGGCCTCGGCGTCGGCCACGATCGGCAGCAGATACGACCGCTCCTCCCCCTCCACCCGGGCCACCTGCTCGGCCCGGAGCAGGGCGTTGTTGATCCGGCGGACGACCGCCGGGACGCTGTTGGCCGGGTACAGGCTCTGGTCGGGGTAGGTGTGGCCGGCCAGGTTGGCGTCGGCCGCGACCTGCCAGCCCGACAGGTAGATGGCCTCGAGGCCGGCCTTGGCCATCTGCACCGCCTGCCCGCCGGTCAACGCGCCCAGGGCCGGCACGTGGTCCCGCTCGCCGAGCAGCCGCCACAGCCGCTCCGCCCCCACCCGGGCCAGGGTGTGCTCGACCAGCACCTGGGGCCGGAGCTTGTGCACGTCCTCGGCCGTGTACTCCCGGCGGATGCCCCGCCAGCGGGGGCTCGACAGCCAATCGGCGGGCAAACTCGGCGAGGTGTTTTCGAGCATGGCGGCACCACCTTCCGGGAGCAATTTCCCGGCGCGATCCTGGATGAAAGGACTGTAAGTGACCGTGTGATATTGATCCAATTATTTGTTGCTATAGAGACGATAGATGCGCCCTATGACCGCAGGTGAGCAGGCCCGTCAGCGGGTCGGCCGCAGCCAGATGGAGGCCCTGGTGGGCTGCACGGTCTGGCTCACGACGGCCAGCAGCTCGCCATGGAGGACGTCCAGGTCGACCTGGTCGCGGAGGCGCCGGGCGAACCCCTCCACGGTGCGGGCGGCGTCGTAGCGGCGCCGGTTGAAGCGGCGGTCAACGACCGCCTGAATGCGACGCCGGGCCGGCTGGAACAGGGCGGCCACGGCCAGGGTGGCGGCGGCCACGGCCAGGCTGCCCGACCCTTGGGCGAGCTCGGAGGCGGCCGGGACGACCAGCAGGTAGGGCACGACCAGCAGGGCGGTGACGGCGGCGTAGGTGACCGTCCGGCTGACCAGGCGGTCCAGGTCCCACAGCCGGTAGCGCAGCACCGCCACCGCGATCGCCACCGGGACCGACAGCAGCAGCACCGGGGCGAAGGCGTCCGTGACGGGCAGCAGCCCGAGCTGCTCGAGCGGGACCAGCACCAGCGGCGCGGACGCGGCCGCGGCGGCACCGGTCACCACCCAGCGCAGCTGCTGGCGCTCGACCCCGCTGGAGGCCCGGAAGCGGAGCACCACGCAGAGGGCCGCGGCCGGGATGGCGGCGAAGGTGATCCCGAAGCCGATCCAGGTGACCACGGTGGCGGCCGCGCCGGCCCAGCCGTCCAGCGCGAACGGCTTGGCCACCGGCCGGAGGGTCTGGGTCATCGGCCCCGGCGACAGCCACCAGCCGGCCACGTTCATCGTCGTCCCGGCCACCACGGCGACCAGGACCGCCCGCCAGCGGGGCGAGCGCAGCCGACCGTCGGGCAGCAGCAGCAGCGGCAGGGTGACGGCCAGGGCGATGCCGACCCCCCACAGGCTGTCCCCGGCCAGGGCGGCCAGCCGGACGGCCGGCGGCAGCGGCCGGCCGTCGCGGAGCAGCTGGTCGACCCAAGGGTCCCAGGGGACGTAGACGGTCCAGACCAGGCCGGCGGCGGCGTACAGCCAGCCGATCGGGTTCTCGGGCCGCCGCAAGGTCAGGACGAGGCCGACGGTGGCGAACAGCAGCCAGATGCCGCCCTCGAAGGCGCCGTCGACGAGCACGTCGGTGGTCAGGGGCCGGGTCACCAGGAGCGTGACCACCAGCCCACCGACCAGGCAGGCGAACGTGCCCAGCCACAACGACCAGGCGAGCAGGATCCGGCGCCGACCACCCATGGGAGCCCGAGGATACGAGGACCAGCGGTACGGGACCGTTACGGCCCGGCCAGCCGGGCGCGCTGGTTGACGTACGGGCAGTGGCGGCAGCCGCTGTCGCAGCAGGTGCCCCGCTCCCACAGATAGGCGGCGGTGAAGGACCACAGGCCGGTGGCCGGGTCGAGGTAGCCGTCCTCGCCGGCCTCCATCGCCCGGGCGTGGGCGGCCAGGATCGCCTGGTAGTCCGGCCGGGCCCGGTCGAGCCGGCCCGGGTCGGGAACGGCCAGGGGAGCCGGGAGGCGCTGGTAGCGGGCGGTCACCAGGCCAGCGTAACCGGGCCGCGCTCTGGGATAGGCTCCTCCACATCCCGCGGCCGCCGGTTCACCGTTCCAAGGAGCTTCCATGGGCATTCCCAGCGCCTCCTACTCGATCACCATGCGGGTGCACCTGGGGGCCGACCCGCTGGGGATCGGCCGCATCACCACCGCGGTCGGCGAGTCGGCGGGCACGGTGGTGGCCGTCGACATCGTCGAGTCCCACCCGGAGCTGCTGGTGGTCGACCTGACCTGCAACGCCGTCGACGCCCGCCACGCCGAGGCCATCACCCAGGCCGTCGGCGGGATCGACGGCGCCGACGTCCACGCCGTCAGCGACCGGACGTTCCTGCTGCATCTGGGGGGCAAGCTCGAGGTCACCTCCAAGGTGCCGCTGCGGACCCGCGACGACCTGTCGATGGCCTACACCCCCGGGGTGGCCCGGGTGTGCCGGGCGATCGCCGCCAACCCAGCCGACGCCCGCAAGCTGACCATCAAGCGCAACACCGTGGCCGTGGTCACCGACGGCTCGGCCGTGCTCGGCCTGGGCAACATCGGCCCCGAGGCGGCCATGCCGGTGATGGAGGGCAAGGCCCTGCTGTTCAAGCAGTTCGCCGGGGTCGACGCCTGGCCGGTCTGCCTGGCCACCCAGGACACCGACGAGATCGTCCGCACGGTCGAGCTGCTGGCCCCCGGCTACGGCGGGGTCAACCTGGAGGACATCGCCGCCCCCCGCTGCTTCGAGGTCGAGCGGCGGCTGCGGGAGTCGCTCGACATCCCGGTGTTCCACGACGACCAGCACGGCACGGCCATCGTGGTCCTGGCCGCCCTGACCAACGCCCTGCGGGTGGTCGGCAAGGAGCTGGAGGGGGTCAGGGTGGTGCTGTCCGGCTCCGGGGCGGCCGGGGTCGCCATCATCAAGATCCTCCAGGCCGAGGGGGCCGGCCAGATCGTCGCCTGCGACCGCGGCGGCGTGCTCCACAAGGGCCGCGACGGGCTGGACGAGAGCAAGCGCTGGGTGGCCGAGCACACCAACCCCGACGGCCTCACCGGGTCTCTCCGCGACGCCCTGGCCGGGGCGGACGTGTTCGTCGGGGTCAGCGGCCCCGGCATCCTCGAGCCTTCCGACATCGCCACCATGGGCGACGACGCGATCGTGTTCGCCCTGGCCAACCCGGACCCCGAGGTCGACCCGGCCGGCGCCCGCCGCCACGCCGCCGTGGTCGCCACCGGCCGCAGCGACGAGCCCAACCAGATCAACAACGTGCTCGCCTTCCCGGGCGTGTTCCGGGGCGCCCTGGACGCCGGCGCCCGCGCCATCTCCGAGCCGATGAAGGTGGCCGCGGCCAGGGCGATCGCCGCCCGGGTGGGCGACGACGAGCTCCGCCCCGAGTACATCGTCCCCAGCGTGTTCGACCGCGGGGTGGCCCAGGACGTGGCCGCCGGCGTCCGGCAGGCCGCCGAGGTGGAGTGATGGGGTGATCCCGGGGATCGACCTGGCCGGGGTCACCGGCTGGTTCCAGGCCAACGTGGCCGGGGTGCGGCCGCCGCTGCGGGTCGCCCAGATCGCCGGGGGCCGCTCCAACCTCACCTACCGGGTCGACGACAGCGCCGGCGCCACCTGGGTGCTGCGGCGCCCGCCCCTGCACGGAGTTCTCCCCTCGGCCCACGACATGGGCCGCGAGCACCGGGTCATCTCCGCCCTGGCCGGGACCCCCGTGCCGGTCCCGGCCACCTTCGGGCTCTGCCAGGACCCGGCCGTCACCGGCGCCCCGTTCTATGTGATGGAGCACGTTGAGGGCATCGTCCCCCGCGACGAGGCCACCGTCGCCGCCGGCCTGGACGAGCCGGCCCGGGGGGCGGCCGCCGACTCGCTGGTCGACGCCCTGGTCGCCCTCCACCGGGTCGACCCCGGCCAGGTCGGCCTTGGCGACCTCGGCCGCCCCTCCGGCTACCTGGAGCGCCAGCTGGCCCGCTGGCAGCGCCAGCTCGATCAGACCCGGACCCGGCCCCTGCCCGCCCTGGACGAGGTCCACCGCCGCCTCGCCGCCAACCTCCCCGCCCAGGTCGGCCCGGCCCGGATCGTCCACGGCGACTTCCGCCTCGACAACGTCGTCCTCTCCCCCGCCGGCCGGGTCCGGGCCGTGCTCGACTGGGAGCTGTGCACCCTCGGCGACCCGCTGGCCGACGTCGGCCTGCTCCAGGTGTACTGGGCCGAGCCCGGCGACCAGACCCTCCCCCTGGGCGCGGCCCCGACGGTCATGCCCGGGTTCCCGGGCCGGGCCGCCGTCGCCGAGGCCTACGCCACCCGGTCCGGCCGCGACCTGTCCCAGCTCGACACCTATGTGGCCTTCGCCTCCTGGAAGCTGGCCGTCATCCTCGAGGGCGTGGTCGCCCGCCATGCCACCGGCGCCTACGGCGAGGGTGACGACACCTGGCGCGGGTTCGCCGAGGTGGTGGTGCGGCTGGCCGACCGGGCCCTGGAGCTGACCGACCGGCGCTGAGGCGCCGGGCTAGCGGACGGCCCGGCGGCGGCTGCCGGCCTCGGCCGGGTTGACCATGGCCTGGAGCTGGCGGTCGCGGAACCAGGGGCGCAGCGTGATCGGGGCCGGCGGGAGGTGGCCGTAGAGGAGCACGCCGTGGCCGGGCGAGATCCAGCCGAGGGCCTCGGCCGGGGAGGCGCCGCCGCGGCTGCGGGCCGCCCGGGCCCCCTCGGCGCCCTCGCCGCGGTCCTTGGCCGCCTTGGCCAGGGCGGCCGGGGTGGCCAGCTGCCGGATGGTCTCGTCGCCGAGCAGGTGGGAGAGGTGGGCCAGGGTGTCGCCGTCGGTGATGCCGCTCAGGACGACCTTGGCGGTGTGGTTGGAGAGCACCGACTCGGCCCGGTCGTCGTAGCGGGCCCGCATCTGGGTCAGGTCCCGGAAGGTGGTGACCAGCTGGACCCCGTAGCCGCCGGCGGTGGCCGCGTACTGGTCCAGCTGGGGCAGGGCGGCCGAGCTGGCGGCGTCGTCGAGGACGACCAGCAGGGCCGGGTCGATCGGCGCCCCCCGGTTGCGGGAGCGCTCGAAGGCGAGCTCGATGACGTCCTGGACCAGGGCCACGCTGAGGGGGCCGAGCCGCCGCTGCTCGTGCGCGGGCAGGTTGACGTAGGCGGTGTTGGCCACCCCGTCGAGCAGCTTCTCGGCCGTGAACCGGGTCCCGGCCGACGCCTCCTTCACCGTCGGGTCGGTGTAGGCGGCGATCACCCCCAGCATCTGGCCGTAGACCTGGCTGCGGCGCTGCTCGGCCATGCTCCAGATCGACTCGAAGGCGTCCAGGGCGGCCGGCTCGTTGGCCACGTTGATGGCGGCGGTGATCTCGGCCCGGTCCTGGCGCTGCCCCCAGCGGAGGACGTCGCTCATGGTGCGGCCGGAGATGGCCGCGGCCAGCAGCATCGCCGCCAGCAGGTTGGTGGTGGCGCCGGGGATGGCTTCCAGCTCCCGGTCGGCCCGGCTCGCCTGGTGGCTGGCGTTGACCAGGGACAGGGCCATCCGGTAGGCGCCCTCCCAGGTCTCGCAGCGCGGCAGCGGCGACCAGGTGTTGGCCTCCATCCCGGTCGCCCCGGCCGGGTCGTAGAGGAACACCTCGCCCTTCTGCCAGCGCCGGCCGATGGTGGTGCGGACCAGGTCGGGCTTGACGCAGGCGGCCAGCACCGGCCCGTCCCACTCGAGGATGGCCGGGATGGTCAGGCCGCTGGACTTCTGGCTCTGGGTCGGGCCGAGGGCGATCACCGCCTGGAGCGGCTGGGCCGCGACCAGGCGGCCGTTGACCCGGCCAAGGGTGACCCGCCAGGGGGTCGGGGCCCGCACGTACAGCTCCCGGAACAGCTGGGGGCGGGCCCAGCCGGCCGGCCCGACCTGGTCGGCGGCCGGGGCCTCGCGCTCGACCACGATGGCCCGGCCCAGGCGGCGGCGGGTCGAGCGCAGCACCGACGACAGGTAGACCCAGGCGGTGGTCAGGATGGCCAGCAGCACCATGAAGGTGCCCCAGAACAGCACCGGCCCGGGCAGCAGCTGGCGGGCGCCCTGGGGCCAGGCGGCGGCCGGGTCGAGCGGGTGGCGCGGCACCCGGGTCACGACCACGCCCATCTCGGGCAGCGACACCCTCGGCCACCGGCCGGAGTTCACGAACCCGGACACCTGCCCGGTCAGCCAGAGCATGAAGGTCGCCCCGAGCAGGATGACGATCATCATGAGCAGCGCCTGGTCGAGCGGGCCCTCCCGCCTGACCGCCGGCCGCAGGCTCATGACGCCGAGTCGACGGCCTCGTCGGCCTCAGCGGTGATCCACGGCGCCGAGCGGGGGCCCATGTTGGCGTCGGTGTCGACGATCTCCCGCTCCAGCAGCGGGTCGATGCGGTGCTGGACGATGAACGAGCGCCGCCCGACCCGCCACAGGGCCTCGCCCCGCTCCAGCATCGGGATCTGCTCGACCTCGGTCTGGGTCAGCCCCAGCAGCTCCCGGGCCTGCTCGACCTCGCCCGGCGACTGCCGGTAGATGACCCGGGTCTCGGAGTCCTCCAGCAGCCCCTTGGCCAGCTGCACCTGCTCGCTCCCGGAGTCGCCGGCCGCGGTCAGGTCGGACAGCCGGTGCATCACGGCGATGTTCTGGACCCCGTACTGGCGGGCCAGCTTCCAGCTCTCCCGCAGCCACCGCGCGATCGCCAGGTGCCGCAGCACCACCCAGGCCTCGTCGAGCACGACAATCCGCCGCACCCCGTCGTTCCGGGCCCACGACCCCTGCAGCCAGGCCGCCGTGCACGCCATCAGGATCGGCCGGGCCTCGTCCTTGACCTCCCGCAGGTTGAACACCACCAGCCGCCCCGACAGGTTCAGCCCCGGCGAGGTCGGCCCGTCGAACATCCCCCTGAGGTCCCCGGCTCCCATCCGCCGCAACGACAACGCCAGCTGCCGCCCGTCCTCGGCCAACCTGGCCGTCGA
>DATABK010000259.1:0-2029 GCA_036259695.1 Actinomycetes bacterium
CGGCGGGTCGGGGTGCGCCGCGCCACCGGGCGGGTTCGGAAACGCGCCGGCGGTTCAGCCGCTGGAGGGCCGCAGCCGCGCCCGGGCCCGGCGCATCCCGGCCAGCCAGCGGTCCCGGTCGGCGGCCCGTCGGCGCTCGAACTCGGCCACCTCGGGATGGGGCAGGATCAGGAACCGCCCCTCGGCCAGCCCGGCGACCACCGCCTCGGCGACCTGCTCCGGTTCCAGCAGCGTCCCGGCGGCCAGCACCGAGGAGTCGGCGCCCATCCCCTCGGTCATGGCCGTCCGCACGCCCTGCGGGCACAGACACGACACCCCGACCCCGGCGTCGCCCCAGCGGATGGCCAGCCACTCGGCCAGGGCGACCGTGCCGTGCTTGGTCACGCTGTAGGGGGCGCTGTCCATGTTGGTCAGCAGCCCGGCCGCCGAGGCGGTCAGCAGCAGGTGGCCCCGGCCCCTGGCCGCCATCCGCGGCAGGAGCACCCGGGCCACGTGCACGTGGGCCAGCACGTGCACGGCGAACGACCGCTCCCAGTCGCCGTCGTCGCCCAGGTCCCGGCCCAGCGCCACCCCGGCGTTCGAGCACCACAGGCCGACCGGCCCCAGCTCGTCCTCGACCCGGCCGACCAGCCCGGCCACCGCTGCCGGGTCGGTCACGTCCAGCCCAGCGCCCAGCGCCGCCGGGGCGCCGAGCCCGGCCGCCACCCGCTCGGCCCCCTCCCGGTCGAGGTCGGCCACGACCACGCCGGCGGCCCCCTCGGCCGCGAACCGCTCGGCCAGGGCCCGGCCGATCCCCCGCGCCCCGCCGGTGACGACCGTGACCGCCCCCTGTAGGTTCATGGCATGCAACGCTACGGCATCACCATCCCCTTCGACGGCCTCCCCCTGGCCGGCCAGCGCGACCTGGTCGCCGCCCTGCCCGACCTCGGCTACACCGACGTCTGGTCCTCGGAGGTGGACGGCGCCGACGGGTTCACCCCGCTGGTCCTGGCCAGCGTGTGGGCGCCGGCGCTGCGGCTCGGGACGGCCATCGCGCCGGTGTTCACCCGCGGCCCGGCCACCCTGGCCCAGTCCGCGGCCGCCCTGGCCGCGGCCGCCCCCGGCCGGGTCGCCATCGGGATCGGCGCCTCCTCGGACGTGATCGTCGAGCGCTGGAACGGGATCCCGTTCGACCGGCCCCTGCCGCGGGTCCGGGACACGGCCCGGTTCCTGCGCGCCGCCCTCTCGGGGCAGAAGGTGACCGAGCGCTACGAGACGTTCGCCGTCGACGGCTTCCGCCTCGGCCTGGTCCCCGACCCGCCGCCCCGGCTGCTGATCGCCGCCCTCCGCCCCCAGATGCTGCGGCTGGCCGGCCGCGAGAGCGACGGCGCCATCCTCAACTGGCTCGCCCCCGGCGACGTCGGCACCGTCACCCCGTACGTGCACGCCGCCGGCCCCGGCAAGGAGATCGCGGCCCGGATCTTCGTCGCCGCCACCGCCGACGCCGACGCCGCCCGCGGGATCGGCCGCCGGGCCCTGGCCGCCTACCTGAACGTGCCCGTGTACCGCGCCTTCCACCAGTGGCTGGGCCGGGGCGAGCGCCTGGCCCCGATGTGGGAGGCGTGGGCGGCCGGCGACCGCCGGGGAGCCCTGGCCGCCCTGGACGACGACCTGGTCGACGAGCTGGTCGTCCACGGCGCCCCCGAGGCCTGCCGCGAGCAGGTCCTCCGGTACGTGGAGGCCGGGGTCCAGACCCCGATCCTGGCCCTGCTCCCGGCCGGCGGCGACCTCCGAGAGACGGTCCGGGGCCTCGGCCCGGCCGCGTGACCGCGGGGCGCCGGGCGCCGGATAGCTGGTGGGCGAGGCCGCAGTCGACCGGCCATGTCGGCGGGTCGCCCGGGCCGCAATATGATGCGGAGATGACCACCACCTATGAATGGCGAGGGGCCTTCACCAGCGCCGAGGCGAATGCGCTGCATGCCGAGTGCTTCGACCATGCGGTGCTGAGCGACGAGGAGTGGGACTGGCGGGGGCAGGTCGAGCTGCACAT
>DATABK010000260.1:0-1722 GCA_036259695.1 Actinomycetes bacterium
ACCTCGCGGAAGCTCTTCCGCGAGGTCCCCGAAGCGTGCGACAACACGCTCTGGATCGCCGAGCGGGCCAACGTCGAGATCGAGTTCGGCAAGCCCCAGCTGCCCCGCTTCCCGCTGCCCGAGGGCTTCGTCGACGACGGCGAGTACCTGCGTCACCTCACGTTCGACGGCGCGAGCCAGCGGTGGGGCGCGCAGCTGCCCGACGAGGTCGTCGAGCGCCTGGCGTTCGAGCTCAAGGTCATCGACGACATGGGGTTCTCGGCGTACTTCCTCATCGTCTGGGACCTCATCCGCCACGCCCGCGAGCGCGGCATCCGGGTCGGGCCGGGCCGGGGGAGCGCGGCCGGCTCGTGTGTCTCCTACTGCCTGCGGATCACCGACCTCGACCCGATCGCCTACGGGCTGATGTTCGAGCGGTTCCTCAACCCCGGCCGCAACGAGATGCCCGACATCGACCTGGACTTCGACGAGCGCCGGCGCGGCGACATGATCCGCTACGCCACCGAGAAGTACGGGGCCGACCACGTCGCCCAGATCGTCACCTTCTCCACCATCAAGGCCAAGCAGGCCATCCGCGACTCGGCCCGGGTGCTCGGGTTCCCCTACAAGCTGGGCGACGACCTGGCCAAGGCCATGCCCCCGCCGGTGCTGGGCAAGGAACGCTCCCTGGCCGAGGCGTTCAAGCTCTCGGCCGAGCTGCGGGCGGCCCGCGACAACGACCCCGACGCCCGCCGGGTGCTGGACACCGCCGCCGGCCTGGAGGGGCTGCGCCGCCAGTGGGGGGTGCACGCGGCCGCGGTGGTGATCTCCCGCGACCCCCTGGTCGAGCAGGTCCCGATCATGAAGCGGGAGGCCGACGGGGCGATCATCACCCAGTACGAGATGAACGGGGTGGCCAAGCTCGGGCTGCTCAAGATGGACTTCCTGGGCCTGCGCAACCTCACCGTGCTCGACGACACCCTGGTCCACCTGCGGGCCAAGGGGATCGAGCTCGACCTGGGGGCGCTGCCCACCGACGACCCGGCCACCTTCAAGATGCTCCAGGCCGGCGACTCCGACGGCGTCTTCCAGATGGAGTCCGAGGGCATGCGGCGGCTGCTCCGACAGCTCCGCCCGGACCGGTTCGAGGACATCGTCGCCCTGATCGCCCTGTACCGGCCGGGCCCGATGGAGGAGATCCCCAAGTACATCGCGGGCAAGCGCGACCCCAGCAAGGTCGTGCACCTGCACCCGCTGATGGCCGAGATCACCGCCGACACCAACGGGGTGCTGGTCTACCAGGAGCAGATCATCACCCTGCTGCAGAAGGTCGCCGGCTACACCGCCGGCGAGGCCGACCTGGTCCGCAAGGCCATCGGCAAGAAGATCGAGGCCCTGATGCGCAAGGAGGAGCCGCGCTTCCTGGCCGGCTGCCGCGAGAAGGGCCTCACCGACGACCAGGCCCAGACCCTGTGGCGCCTCATCCAGCCGTTCGCCGGCTACTCCTTCAACCGGGCCCACGCCGCCGGCTACGGCCTGGTCGCCTGGCAGACCGCCTACCTCAAGGCCCACCACCCGGTGGAGTACATGGCGGCCCTGCTGACCAGCGTCAAGGACGACAAGGACGCCCGCCCCAAGTACCTCGGGTCCTGCCGGCGCATGGCCATCACCGTGCTGCCCCCGGACGTCAACGAGTCCGACTCCGACTTCACCCCCGCCCCTGGGGGGTCCGGGGGGGTCCGC
>DATABK010000261.1:0-7899 GCA_036259695.1 Actinomycetes bacterium
CCCCACCCGGACACCACCTTCGTGGCCTACGCCTTCCAGGCCGACGAGGGGGTGGCCGCCGACCCGGGGTCGGCCAGCTTCGCCACCGCCGCCTCCGGCACCGCGCTCTTCGAGGAGGTCGAGGACGACCCGGGCACCTACCGGGCCACGCTGGCGTCCGACGACCTCGAGCCGGGCCTCCAGGTCGAGCTGGCCACCGCCACCGTCGACGGGGAGTCGGCCGTCGACTCGGTGCCCGTCCTGGTCCTGGCCGCCGACGACCAGGCCCCGGGGGTCGGCCTGGCCGACCTGGCCGACGACAACGCCTGGCGGCGGGTGGACCGCGTGGACGGCGACGACCTGGACGACATCTACGCCGTCACCCTCGGCAGGGGCGACCGCCTGGACGTGTCGATCACCAACCTCTCCCCCGACCCGGTGGCCGCCCTGCTCTTCGACGCCGGCACCACCGACGTGTTCGGCCAGCTCAACCAGGTCCGGGCCTGCGGCGGCGGCGGCGAGGTCGGCTGCCCGACCACCGGGCTCAGCTTCCAGGCCGACGCCCGCGGCACCTACCTGCTGGACGTGTTCTCCACCGGGTCGACCGGCGACTACCGCCTGACCTGGACGGTGCGCAACGCCGCCGGCCTGCCGATCGAGGTCACCGTCCCCGCCTGCAGCCCCAACGGCGACGGGGTCAAGGACCGTTGCGCCTGGACCGCCGGCAGCATCGCCGGCTGGACCATCACCTCGTTCGTCACCCGCGGCACCGCCTCGGTCGACCGGCAGACCGGCGGCGGCGCCCGCGCCTGGAACGGCCAGGGCCGCGACCCCGGCGCCTATGTCCTGCGGGTCCTGTACACCGAGGCCGGCGGCCGGGCCCTGCTGCGGACCTTCCCGCTCACCCTGGACGTGCGGCGGCCGGGCATCGCCAGCGCCACCGCCGCCCCCAACCCGTTCGAGCCCCGGCCAAGCGACGGCGACCGGGACACCACCACCTTCGCCATGACCTCCTCGGAGCGGGGCCGGCTCCGGGTGGTCATCTACCGCTACGCCAGCACCAGGGTGGTCCGGGTCCTGCTGAGCGGGACCCAGGCCGCCGGGCGCCAGCGGGTCACCTGGTCCGGCAGGACGTCGGCGGGCGCCTGGCTGCGCGGGACCTACTCCTACGTCATCGAGGCCACCGACGCCGCCGGCAACACCTCAAGGTCGCAGCGTCACCGGGTGCGGGTGCTCTAGCGGCTGGGCCCGTTCCGCAGCCGGCGAAACAACTTTCCCGATAATCGCTTGACCCGGCCTCCCGGGGTCTGCGAGGGTGGGCGAGCACCCGGCGGATGGTCCGTCGAGTGCTGGCCGGGTCTCCAGGGACCGGTGTCGGCCGAGGAGGTGCCCCATTGTGATCGACCGGATGCTCGTCTCCCCGAGGGCGGCCCTGTACGGGCCGAGGGGTGACGTGTGCCCGGAGCCGGCCACGATTGGCACCAGGCTGCGGAACCTCGGCCAGGGCACCACGACCGTTGGCGCTGCCGTCTTCGGCGGCGGCCAGGACGGCCGCCAGGCCTTCGCGGTGGATCGACGGGAGGTACCAACCTGACGGGACCTCCCCGGAGCAGACCTCATCGGTCCCTCCGAAACCGCGAAGGCCGTGGGCGAACCCCACGGCCTTCTCTTTTGCCCTCGTCCGCTACCAACCGCCGCCCGTCAACGATGACGACAAGGAGCGACCCGACCATGCCGACCCTGGAGCTGTTCCCGCCTGGGCGAGCGTTGCCATGCGTGCAGGCGGGACCCGACCTCTACTTCTCCGAGTCACCCCGCGAGCTGGAGCTGGCCAAGCAGCTCTGCCGGCCCTGCCCGCTGCGGACCCGGTGCCTTGATGGCGCCAAGGAGCGCGGCGAGCCCTGGGGCGTCTGGGGTGGGGAGGTGTTCGTCGACGGCCGACCCGTTCCGTTCAAGCGTTCCCGGGGACGTCCCCGCAAGCACCCGCTGCCCCCGCTCCCAGCCGAGCTCCCGGCCGCCCAGGCCGAGGCCTGTTAGACGAGGAGGTGAACACGACATGCACGACGTCATACTGCAGCAGCTGGCCGCGGACCGGGTGGCGGAGCTCCGGGCGGACGCCCAGCGGGCCCGGCACGAGCACGGCCGCCGCGCCCGGCGAGCCTCCGAGGCCGGTCAGTCCCTGGCCCGCCGCCAGTGGCGGGTCCTGGTCCAGGGCCTGATGGCGCGATGAGCCCGCCCCGCCCGGGCCTCCCGCGCCCGCCGGCGCCCGACCCGTTCCCATCCACCAACCTCCGACCCCCTGCAGCCGCCAGCAGCGCGGCGCCGGGGGTTGGTTCACGTCCGGGCCTCGGCCGGGCTCCGGCGCCTGAGGCGGCGGCGGCCCCTGGTCGCGAGCCACGACCCGCCCAGGATGGCCAGCAACCCCACCACCGACATGGCCCCCAGCCGCTCGTCCAGCACGAGCACGCCAAGCACGACCGCGACCAGCGGGTTGACGTAGGTGATGACGGCGGCCCGGCTCGGCCCGGCCTCGACGATCAGCTGGAAGAACAGCACCAGCCCGAGCGCGGTGCAGACGACCCCGAGCACGGCCAGCGACCCCAGCGCGTCCCCCGACGGCATCCCCACCGGCGGCGTGACCAGCACCGCCGGCGCCAGCAGGACCACCGCCAGGGCCAGGCTGGCCGCGATCGGCCCGAGCGGATCCAGGTCGGCCAGCCGCCGGTCGATGATCATCGGCGCGGTCGCGTACCCGAGGGTGGCCACCAGCACCAGCACGGCGCCCAGCAGCTCCTCCGGCCGGCCGGCCACGTCCACCCCGAGCAGCGTGACCACGCCGCCGAACCCGATGACCAGCCCGGCCAGCCGCAGCCCGGTCGGCTTGTCCTCGGGCGAGAAGCGCACCGACAGCAGCGCCACCATCAGCGGCATGGAGGCGATCAGGATCGCGGCCAGCGACGAGGAGACATGCTGCTCGCCGGCGGCGATGAGGGTGAACGGCACGGCCACCTCGCAGATGGTGTAGGCGGCGATCGCCGCCCACCGGCCGCCCAGCCCCCGCAGGGCCCCGCGCCGCCAGGCCAGCGGCAGCAGGACCGCCGCCCCCAGCGCCACCCGCGACCAGGCCACGAACGCCGGCGGCACCCCGGCCTCGACCGCGACCTTGATGAAGAAGTAGGGGACTCCCCAGACGACCGAGACGGCCGCGAACAGCACCCAGGCGCGGGCCGTCATCAGTCCTCCGCCACCTCCCCGCGCAGCCACTGGATGTACCGCTCGGCCGAGCGCTCGACCACCGCCTTGGCGTCCCGCCGCAGCACCGGCGTCCACCAGCCGCCGTAGATGCGGTCGTAGCGGTAGGGCCGGACCGCCTCGACCACCGCCCGGACGGCCCGCTCGGGCAGCGGCAGCCGGTTGGGCGCGCTGCGCACGAAGGTGACCCGGTCCTCGCCCGGGGTGACGAAGATGGTGTCGCCGGTCAGCAGCACCCCGGCCCCGCCGGCCCCCTCGGCCCAGTGGACCACCGCACTGCCCGCGAAGTGGCCGCCGCACTGGACCAGGGTGACCCCACCCAGCACGGCCAGCGAGCCCGACCAGGTCACCGGCGGCCGCTCGGGCGGATGGGTCAGCCAGGCCAGATCGGCCTCGGGCACCAGCACGTCGGCGTCGAAGGCCCGGCTCCAGGAGGCCATCGACCCGTAGAAGTGGGGGTGGCTGGCGGTGACCGCGCGCAGGCCGCCGGCGTCGGCCACCGCCCGCAGCGACACCTCGTCCAGGTAGCCGGGCGGGTCCCAGAGCAGGTTCCCCTCGTCGGTGCGGACCAGCAGCGCCCGCTGGCCGATGGCCACCGGCGGGTCGACGCCGATCCCGAGCAGGCCCGGCTCGACCTCGCGGACGTCGCCCCGGTGGCCGGCCGCGGCCAGCTCCCCGGCCGTGGTCCAGCGCTGCCCGGACGCCGGCACCCACTGGCGCTCGTCGGAGCAGATGACACAGGCCCCGGGAGGCGACGGCGCCTCGGGGTAGTGGTTGGCGCAGGTGGCGCAGATCCAGACCGGCACGGTGCCGCCACCTTAGTACTATCCTGCGACGGTCCACGAAGCCGGGGAGGGTCGTGCAGCCCGAGACGACATACGCGCCGCTGGGCACCGACCGGGTCGCCTACCAGGTGCTCGGGGAAGGGCCCGACCTGGTCCTGACCATGGGCGCCTTCGGGCACGTCGACCTGCTGTGGGAGGACCCGGGGGTGGCGCTGTTCCTGCGCCGGCTGGCCTCCTTCTCCCGGCTGATCTCCTTCGACCGTCGCGGCACCGGCGCCTCCGACCCCTATCCCGAGAGCGCGCCGCCGCCCTGGGAGGCCTACGCCGACGAGGTGGCCGCGGTCATGGACGCCGCCGGGTCGCGGCAGGCCGCGCTCATGGCCACGACCGCCGAGGCCGGCCCGATGGCCCTGTTCTTCGCCGCCACCCGGCCCGAGCAGACCAGGGCCCTGGTCCTGGCCAACGCCAGCGCCCGCTACGTGGCCGCCGACGACTACCCGATCGGGTTCCCGCCCGAGCAGGCCGACACCCTGATCTCCCAGGTCGAGGAGTCATGGGGGACGGCCGAGCGGATCGCCGACGGCATCCCCAGCAAAGCCGGTGACGAGCGGTTCCGGCGCTGGATGGCCAGGGTCCAGCGCTCGATCGCCAGCCCCCGCACCGTCCACATCTTCCTCCGGGCCCTGTTCGAGGTGGACGTCCGGCCGCTGCTGCCGCTGATCCAGGCGCCGACACTGGTGCTGCACCGCCGCGACTTCCGGCTGCTCCCGATCGAGCACGGCCGCTACCTGGCCGAGCACATCCCCAACGCCCGGCTGGTCGAGCTGCCCGGCTCCGACGGCCCCCTGACCTGGGAGACCCCCGACCTGATCCTCGGGCACATCGAGGAGTTCCTGACCGGGGTGCGGGCGAGCGCCCCGGCGACCCGGGTCCTGGCCACGGTGCTGTTCACCGACATCGTGGCCTCGACCGAGCGGGCGACCGAGCTCGGCGACCGCCGCTGGCGGGAGCTGCTCCAGGTCCACGACGACCTGGGCGCCCGCCTGGTCGAGCAGTGGGGCGGCCGGGTGGTGAAGTCGACCGGCGACGGCCTCCTGGCCACCTTCGACGGCCCCGGCCGGGCGATCGCCTGCGCGACCGCCCTCCGCGACCGGCTCGGCGACATCGACCTCCAGATCCGAGCCGGCCTCCACGCCGGCGAGGTCGAGCAGCGGGGCGAGGACGTCGGCGGCATCGCCGTCAACATCGCCGCCCGGGTGATGGCGGCCGCCGGCCCCGGGGAGGTGCTGGTCTCCAGCACCGTCCACGACCTGGTCGCCGGGTCGGACCAGGTGCTCGAGGACCGCGGCACCCACCAGCTCAAGGGTGTCGACGGCCACTGGCACCTGTTCGCGGTGGGCAGGGGTTGAGGGCGGGGTGAGGAGTGCCGAGGGGGCCGCGCGGCGTGCCGCTCGCGTCACCGGGCTTGGCGGCGCCGGACGTCCGGGCCCGCCCGCCGCTCCTGCCGGTCGTTGAGCACCGAGGTGACGAGCCCGCCGACGGCCAGCACGACCGCCGCCACCGGCTGCCCGGCGACGGCCAGGCCGGCGGCCGCGGCGGCGTACAGCACCAGCTCGATCGCCACCCGGACCGGGGCCGGGACGGGCACCTTGGCCCGGGGGGCCACGAACGTCCCCCACACGACGGCCGCCACCACCGGCGCGGCCAACCCGAGCAGCCAGGCCCAGACGCCCTCGCCGACGACATAGCCCCAGAAGGCCAGCGCGGCCAGCATGGCCAGCTCGCAGAGGAACCGGGCGGTCAGGGTCGCGCCCCGCAGCCCGCTCAGGTCCTCGCCACCCGGCGCCCCGCGTGCGCTCCGGTTGGGCTCCATGGCCCCCAATCTAACGCGCGAACGCGCACGGGCCAGCGCCAGGCTTCACCTGATGCTTGCGGCCACGTAACGCGGACGTGACCACCAGCCCGCATGATGTCATGGGGGACTTCACACAGGTGGAGGTCGACATGAGCTCCAACACCAAGAGCCACACCACCAACGCGCCCACCCTGCGGCGCGAGACGTGCGACAAGTGCGGCACCCGAATGGACCTCGAGGGCTCCGCCCACGGCTTCGAACGCTGGGCATGCCCCCGCTGCCAGCAGGTCATCGGCATCGACCGCGACCCCGAGGTCGGCGGTCGCTTCCAGATCTCCCGCGGCCAGCCGTGGAACTACGCGCCCGAGGCGTTCTCGCGGTAGCGGGGTAGGGGAGCGGCGAGGGCGGGTCGCGGGGGCCAACGGGGGCGCCGCAGCGTTCGCTCGCGGTGCGGGTCGCGGGTCGCCGGGGATTCGCTGACCGGGCCGTGGTTCTCCAGGCCCGCTGGGTTGTCCACAGATTGGCGGGACCCTCTTCTGGTCGGCCGGACGGGGTGGCAGGCTGCGCCCGCCCCTGCCTCCCGTCCCTGAAGGGAACCGCCGTGCCGACCCCTGACCGCGGGTTGCTCGCCCGCCTCGACACCCTGGTGGAGCTGGTTGCCGACCGCCACGGGCTCGCCCTGCTCCCCGACGGCCGCCTGGCCGCCGCCGAGGCCCGGATCGCCGCCCGCGCCACCGGCCTCACCACCCCCAGAGGACCCGGCGGCCCGGCGCCCGGCGTCACCCAGCGCGAGGCGGTGGAGCTGCTGCGCGCGGTCGCCGAGGGCGTCGGCCTCCTCCGCGTCCGCTCCGACCGGCTGGAGGCGACCAGCCTGCGCCACGCCTGGGCCCAGATCGACCGCGGCCTGCGGTCCGGCCTCGTCTACGCCGCCTGGTGCCACCGGGTCCCGTGGCCGCTGTTCCTGCGCGGCGGCCCCGGGGTCGAGGCCCTGGTCGGCGGCCGGCTATGGGTCCTGCGCCTCCTCCTCGGCCTGCCCGCCGGGGTCGAGATCGGCCTCCAGGGCCTGGTCGAGACCGTCGCCAACGGCCTGGAGCTCGACCTGGACGAATGGCTGCCCCGAGCGGTCGCCGCCGCCTTCCTCGACCCCCTGGTCGCCCTCGGCGTGGCCGACATCCGCCCGCCGCCGCCCCATCCCGGTTCCGCTCTCCGCCTCGGCCCCCGCGCCTCGACGGTGATCGGCTCGGCCCTGGTCGCCGCCGGCGAGGAGGTGTCACTGGCCTCAACCCCGGCCAACTGACGCACGTCGTCAGAGCGAGGGCCCGGCCGGACCGACGATGTGGATGAAGGGAGGTGGCCCGCCGGACCCGGCGGGAAGGTCCTTCGCGATCCACCGCGACAGGCGCCGCGGAGGGTGGAGACGAAGACCTCCTCGGCCTCCTCCCGGGCTGGCGATCGTGCGGATGACGTCCAGCGGCATGCGCTCGACCACCGCGCCGTCGGCCTCGGCACCAGCTTCCCGGAGGCGCTCGAGCTCCTCACCGCCCAGGATCTGGTCCGCCACAACCAGGGATCGACGCATGGCTCCACCCCTCAAGGCCGGTTCGCCTGCCCCGAGCTGTGGTTTCCCAGGCGGTTGACAGGCTAACAATGTTCGCCTACTGTGGCTAACATCGTTAGCTAGGGGAAGGGGAAGGCCATGAGCAGGACGCTCCAAGCCGAGATCGAGATCCAGGCCTCAGCCGAACAGGTGTGGGAGGCCCTCACCGACTTCGCCGCCTACCGGGACTGGAACCCGTTCATCGTCCAGGCCTCCGGCACGGCCCGGCCCGGCCATCGCCTCGAGCTGCGCATGCGCCTCAACGACCGGACGATGACATTCCGCCCCCAGGTGCTGGAGGCGGACCCGGGCCGCAAGCTGCGCTGGCTCGGCCGGCTCCTGATGCCAGGCCTGTTCGACGGCGAGCACAGCTTCACCATCCAGCCCACCGGCCCGGGCCGGGTCCGCCTGATCCAGCAGGAGGTGTTCCG
>DATABK010000262.1:0-5530 GCA_036259695.1 Actinomycetes bacterium
GGCTCCACGCGATCCGCTTCACCGACGCCATCCCCCGGACCCCCTCGGGGAAGCTGCTGCGCCGGGCCCTCAGCCTGGCCGGCTAGGGCGCGTTCTCGGCCCTGGCCGCCCTGACCCCGATCACCACCCAGCGGTTGCCGCCGGCGACCCGGCGGACAGCGAACTCGACGCCGAGCGAGAGGTCCTCGACCGGGGTGTCGAGCGGGTTGCCGTCGGCCGGGTTGCCGCTGCCGAGGATGATCCCGTCACCCAGGTCGGTGCCGTACAGCTCGGTCAGCGGGTTGCCGCCGGCGTCGACGATCCGGGTGCTGTAGCGCCGCTGGTCCCTGGAGGGGACCACCACCGAGGCGTCGATGTCGCGGAAGAACAGGTCCTCGCCGCGCAGCTCCAGGCCCGGGTACCAGCCCTTGGCGTCGGTGAAGCGGGGCACGCCGGCCTGCCGGGGGTGGATGTTGCAGTACACCTCGTAGGAGCCGACGGGGTCCTCGACGCACTCGCGGAACTGGCGGGTCGACCGCTTGGCGAAGGCGGCGTTGGAGGACTGGGCCCGCGACGGCAGGTTCTTGAGCGTGGTCGGGTCGTGCTCGGCCGCCTCGCCAGAGCGCCGCAGCGGGTCGAAGTGACTGTCCACGATCAGCAGCTGGCCCTTGGAGCCGGTGCTGGGCGGGGCGAAGATCGGGGCGGTCACGTGGTTCACGGTGTACTGGCTGTCGCGGTACCAGACCAGCATGCCGGGGGCGTTGTAGGGGGTGCGGGTGACCCGCCACTCGTCCCCGAACTCGCCGTTCGAGTAGGTGGTGTCGTAGGCGTAGCGCAGGCCCTTGTCGAAGCCGTCGTCGTTTCGCCACTCGGCCAGGTAGTAGTGCTGGTAGATGAAGGTGCCGCTGGTGACGATCCAGCCGGCGCCCTCGGTGTCGGTGAAGGTGCCCCGCTCGGCCGTCCAGCGGTTGGCCCCGGACTCGACGTCGTCGGCCCAGACCGAGGCGCCGTCGGCGGTGACCTCGAAGTCGTCGGCGAACCAGCCCCGCTCCTCGAAGGCGGCGTCGGTGGCGTAGCGCAGGCGCAGGTCGACGGTGCTGCCGGCGTACGGGGTCAGGTTGACCCAGTCGTGGCGCCACTCGCCGCCGGTGGTCCCGGTGAGGCCGTTGCGAAGGCCGCCGAAGTTGACCAGGTTGCCGTTGGGGTCCTCGCTGGTCGAGACCACGTCGCCGGCCTCGTCCCGGACCTCGAGCTGGGTCCAGGTGGTCCCGCCGTCGGTCGACACCTCGATGAAGCCGTAGTCCCACAGCAGCTCGATGGTGTAGTTGTTCCAGACCCAGAAGCGGACGTCGCCGCCGGCCGGCACCTCCAGGGTGCGGGAGATCTTGACGTCGGCCCAGGACTGGTCGTTGTTCGAGTACCACATGGCCTCGCCGCTGTGGGGCTCGGCCAAGGTGACGGTCTTGGACGGCAGGTTGACCCGGACGCCGTCCTCGGTGCCCTTGGGGGTGCGCGAGCTCTGGCCGACCTTGACGTTGCCGCCCGAGGAGCCGACCCCGAAGGTCTCCGGGTCGACCCAGCCGAGCACGTACTTGTCCCACAGGCCCATGTGGACCGGGATGGTCTGGAACAGCGGGCCGGTGTGCGACCCCGACGCCATCAGGTCCCAGAAGTCGACGTCGGACTCGGCCGCCCCGCTGGTGTCGTACAGGTCGGGCAGCCCCAGGTCGTGGCCGTACTCGTGGGAGATGACCCCGACGCCGGCGTCCTCGGCCTGCATGATGTAGTTGCTGACCTTCACGCCCGCGCCCGGGACGGTGTAGCCGCCGGTGGCCGGGTCGACGTTGCTGGCGTGCGACCAGATGGCGTAGGTGCCCTCGGCCCCGCCGCCGTCGGCCTTGTCGGCGCCGGCGTGGATGATCACGAAGTGGTCGACGACCCCGTCGGCCTCGAACAGGTTGCCGTCGCCGTCGGCGTCGCCCTGGTCCTCGACGTCGTAGTCGGCCCAGGGGAAGTCCGGGTCGCTGGCCGCCAGGGCGTCGACCGCGTCCACGACCAGCTGGCCGACCTGGCGGGGGTTGTCCGGGTGGCCGGCGTTGTCCTGGGGCGCCTCGACGCAGCGGCCGGCGCCGTACCAGGCCTCGGAGTGCGGGACCTGGACCCAGCCGGCGACCTCGCCGGTGATGTCGTAGGCGCCCCGGCTCATCTCCCGGTAGTGGTTCTTGACGGTGTAGCCGCGCAGGTCGACGCCGGGCCGGCCGTCGGGGCCGGTCAGGTCGGGCCGGACCCGCCGGGTCAGGCCGGTGGTGGTGTAGATGAGGTTGTTGTAGTGGCTGGGGCTGAAGTCGGGCACCCAGAAGGTGTTGTTGTCGGTGCCGCGGCCGACCTCGGCCGGGTTGGGCATGTTGTTGTGGACCGGCCCGCCGCGCAGGGTGCCGGCCGGCTCGGTGACGCACTCGGAGGCGCCGACGAAGGCCGGGCGCTCGAACCCGGAGAAGTCGTCGGCGGCGTTGGGGTCGAACTCGACCAGGACGGTCAGCAGCCGGGCCGTCTGGGTGCTGGGGGCCTTCTTGAAGGCCCGCGGGCTCTTGCCGGTCTTGGCCGCCCTGGCCTCGAGCGCGCCCAGCTGTTTGGCGGCGGGCGGATAGCCGGCCGAGTGCTTGCGGTCGAAGGCGTCGGCCTGGGCCAGGACCTTGGCGCTGGGGGCGAGCGAGGCCGTGCCGGCGCCGCGGTCCAGCCGCCCGAGCGCCTCGCGCTCCTTGCCGGTGCGCTCCAGCCGGGGCGCGACCGGGTTGTAGTAGCTGCCGGTCGACGGCCCCGGGCGGACCGGCCCCGAGGCCGGGTCGCCGGCGCTGGCCGGCGCTGGCCGGCCGACCCCCGCCGCCATCGCCACCGGCAGCGCCACCACCAGCAGCGCGACCACCGGCCGCCTCAGCGAATGCGAAGTGCTCCCGAGCACGGTCGTTGCTCCCCCTCTGAGAACGGCCTGCGGCGAACGTGGGCAGATGCTTGCCTGCAGGACAGATGGCGCCCTACCACAGCCCGCGTAACTGGCACGACGGCGGCTGGGCTAGCACACCCTAGACGCTCTCGGCCCGGAGCCGGGCCAGCTCGGCGTTCAGCTCGTTGCCGACGAGGATGGCCACGCTGGAGAAGTAGGTCCACAGGACGGTCGCGACCACCGCCCCGACGGCCTGGCCGATGATGACCACCCGGGCGTCGTTGACCACCACCCCGGTGGGGGCGCCGCTGCCCAGGGCCAGGTAGATGCGGAAGGCCACGGCGGCCAGGATCCACAGGAGCACACCGAGCACGGCCCCCGGGACCAGGTGGCGCCAGGCGTGCCGGACGCTGGGGGCGAAGCGGTACAGGCAGAGCAGGAACACGACCAGGACCAGCAGCACGACCGGCCAGCGGAGGACGTACCAGACGGTCACCAGGGCCTGGCTGACCCCGAACTGCGCGGCCAGGTTGCGCTGCTCGTCCAGGAACGGCGCGTCGACCATGATCCCGAGGGTCAGGACCACGACCACCACCGACCCGAAGGCGAACCCGAGGGCGATCAGCCGCTGGTGCACCGACAGCCGCTGGTGCCGCTCCTCATAGGCGGTGTCGAGGGCCCGGCTGGTGGCGGCGAACAGCCGCCCGGCCAGCCACCAGGTGAGCAGCAGCCCGCCCAGGGCGGCCCCGCCCTTCTGCTGGCTCAGCTGGGCCCGGACGAACGGGTCGACGACCCCGTCGGTCAGCCGGGGGCTGATCACCACCCGGACGAGCGAGATGGCCGCGTCCTGGCCCCTGGCGATCTTCTCCGGGCCGACGAAGCGCTGGATCTGGCCGAGGGCGGCGCCGACGGCCACCGTGAGGGGGACCAGGGTGAGCATGGCGAAGAAGGACATCTCGGCGGCCGGCCCGGTGACCCGGTGGCGCAGGGCGGTGTGGAGCACGTGGGCCCCGAGCTGCCAGGGGTTGTGGCCGAGGACCCGCTCGCGGCGACGGGCGGCCCAGGCCAGGGCCCGGTCCCAGGCCGGGATCCGGTCCGCCGGGGCCTCCGCCACGTCTCACCCCTCGCATGAACGATCCACCAGGGTGGTCACCATCTGGGCATGGGGTCAATAGGTCAACGCGACCTTGACCGCGGCCTGGGGGTGCTCGTCGATCCAGCGGTAGGCGTCTGGCGCCTGGTCGAACGGGAACCGGCGGGCCAGCAGCCCGTCGATCGACACCCGGTCGGTGTAGAGCAGCCGGGTGGCGGTGTCCATCACCCGGCGGCGGTTCCACAGGGGGGCGTGGCGGTGCGGGGCCCCCCAGGCGCCGATGGAGGCGATCAGCGACAGCCGGTTGTGGTGGAACTCCTCGCCCAGGCGGACGTTGGCCGCGCCGCCCTGGTAGAAGCCGGCCGCCACCACCCTCGCCCCCAGCCCGGCCGCCTCCAGGGCGCCCTGGAGTCCCCGGTCGGAGCCGGAGACCTCGACGGCCACGTCCACCCCGGCGTCGCCGTTCAGGTCGCGGATCTGGAGGCCGACCGGCTGGCCGTTGGCCGGGTCGAGCACATGGCTGGCTCCCAGCCCGGCGGCCAGCTTGCGCCGCTCGGGGTCGGGGTCGATGGCGAACACGTTCTGGATCCCCTCCAGCCGGCACATCTGCACGGTCAGCAGGCCGATGGCGCCGAGCCCGTGCACGCTGACCGCGTCGCCGAGCTTCATCTCGGCGTCGTGGACGGCCTGCAGGGCGACCGCGGCCAGGCTGATGAACAGGGCCCGCTCGGGCCGCTCGGGCGACGGCAGCTTGACCAGGGGGTAGGTGGCCCCCAGGGAGGCGGCCAGGTCGAGCACCGTCTCCTCCTGGTGCGGGGTGCCGGTGTGGACCAGGTCCCCCACCGCGACCTCGTGGACGTCGGGGGCGACCTCGGTGACCCGGCCGACCATCTCGTAGCCGAGCATCACCGGATAGGTGGCCGCACTGCCGGCATGGGGGACGACAAAGGCCCGCAGGCCGCGGTCGAACACCTTGTCGGTGAAGGCCGAGGTGCCCCGGTAGAGGCTGAGCTCGGTCCCGTGGCTGATGCCGCTGAGGATGGCCCGCAGGCGGATCTCGCCCGGGTGCAGGGGGCGGGCGGGGTGGTCGGACAGGCGGAGCTGGCGGGGACCGTCGAGCACGAGGGTGCGGGGCATCGAGGTGATGGCTCCTTTCGAGGATCTATGCTTGCTCACCGTACGTCTGACGGGAGTCGGTGAGCATGAAGCTTTCCTGCCAGGAGCAGCTGCTGCCCGGGGACAGCCTCGAGGCGAAGTGGGAGTTCGCCACCGGGGCCGGGTTCGAGGGCATCGAGCTGCGGGCCCGCGGCGACGGCCACTTCGCCGCCCGGCTGCCCGAGCTGCGGGCGGCCGCCAAGGCCGGGGTCGTCATGGCCACCGTCTGCCCGGAGACCGACCACTTCATCGGCGACTTCGACGCCGACCGCCGCCGCGACGCCACCGAGCAGCTCCGTTCGCAGCTCAGCGTGATCGCCGAGCTGGGCGGCGAGGGGGTGCTGACCCCGGCCAGCTGGGGC
>DATABK010000263.1:0-1538 GCA_036259695.1 Actinomycetes bacterium
CAGGCCCATCTCCAGCAGGTAGTCGGTCAGGTCCTCGGCCATCTTCTTGGTCAGGGTGGTGACCAGGACCCGCTGGTCGCGCTCGACCCGGGAGCGGACCTCGTGGATCAGGTCGTCGATCTGGCCCTTGGTCGGGCGGACGATGACCTCGGGGTCGGCCAGGCCGGTGGGGCGGATGATCTGCTCCACCACCGCGCCCGACTCGCGCCGCTCATAGGGGCCGGGGGTGGCCGAGACGAACACCCGCTGGCCGATCCGCTCCCAGAACTCGTCGAAGCGCAGCGGCCGGTTGTCCATCGCCGACGGCAGCCGGAAGCCGTGCTCGACCAGGGTCACCTTGCGGCTGTGGTCGCCCTCGTACTGGCCCTGGAGCTGGGGCACGGTGACGTGCGACTCGTCCAGGAACAGCACGAAGTCGTCGGGGAAGTAGTCGAGCAGGGTGAACGGCGGGCTGCCGGGGGCGCGGCCGTCGATCGGCCGGGAGTAGTTCTCGATCCCGTTGCAGGTCCCGACCTCGCGCAGCATCTCCAGGTCGTAGTTGGTCCGCATACGCAGCCGCTGGGCCTCGAGCAGCTTGCCCTCGCGCTCCAGCTCGGCCAGGCGCTCGGCCAGCTCGGCCTCGATGGCGGCGATGGCCCGGCGCATCCGGTCCGAGCCGGCGACGTAGTGGGTGGCCGGGAACACGTACAGCTCGTCCCGCTCGCCGACGATCTCGCCGGTGACCGGGTCCATGACCAGGATCCGCTCGACCTCGTCGCCGAAGAACTCACATCGCATGGCCCGCTCCTCGTACGCCGGGAAGACCTCCAGGGTGTCGCCCCGGACCCGGAACTTGCCCCGGACGAAGCTCAGGTCGTTGCGGTCGTAGTGGATGTCGACCAGCTTGCGCAGGACCCCGTCGCGGTCGTAGCTCTCCCCCCGCTTGAGCCACAGCATCTGGTCCCGGTACTCCTGGGGCGAGCCGAGGCCGTAGATCGCCGACACCGAGGCGACCACGATCACGTCCCGGCGGGTCAGCAGGGAGAGCGTCGCCGAGTGGCGCAGCCGGTCGATCTCCTCGTTCATCGAGGAGTCCTTCTCGATGTAGGTGTCGGTCTGGGGGATGTAGGCCTCGGGCTGGTAGTAGTCGTAGTAGGAGACGAAGTACTCGACGGCGTTGTCGGGGAACAGCTCCTTGAACTCGTTGGTGAGCTGGGCCGCGAGCGTCTTGTTGGGGGCCATGACCAGGGCCGGCCGGTTCAGCCGCTCGATCACCCCGGCCATCGAGCGGGTCTTGCCCGAGCCGGTCACGCCCAGCAGGGTGACGCCCAGCTCGCCGCCCTCCAGCGCGCCGGCCAGGGCGTCGATGGCCGCCGGCTGGTCGCCGGCCGCCGGCATGTCGCTGACAAGCTTGAACGCGGGCATCGGGGGGAACTCTCCGTGGTCTGAAGCGGAGCTGGACCGGAACCACCAGTGTACGAGCCGACCACGACAGCCGTGGCCGGAGCTTGACCGGACCGAGATGCGGTAACGGTAGAGTAGGCGGCCGTGCCCCCGAA
>DATABK010000264.1:0-6228 GCA_036259695.1 Actinomycetes bacterium
CCGGCCACGCCGCCGACCACTGCTGCTTCGAGCTCGCGGCCGAGCGGGCCGTGTTCACCGGCGACCACGTGCTCGGGCGTGGCACCACCGTGGTCGAGTGGCCGGGCGGGGACATGGCCCACTATCTGGCGTCGCTGCGGCTGCTGCTCGACCTCCGCCCCGAGCGGCTCTACCCGGGCCACGGCCCCCTGGTCGGCGACGCCGTGGCCCGGGTCGAGGGCTACCTGACCCACCGCCTCGACCGCGAGGCCCAGGTCGTGGCCGCCCTGACCGCCGGCGACCGCACCCCGGCCGGGATCGTCGCCCGCGTCTACGCCGCCGTCGACCCCGCCCTGCACCCGGCGGCCGAGCTGTCGGTCCGCGCCCACCTGGCCAAGCTGGCGGCAGAGGGCCGGATCAAGGCGGACAAGGACGGGGAGCGGTTCGAGCCAGCCGACCCCTGAACGAGCCAACGCCGGACCCGTACCCTCCGTCGGCTCCGTCCCCATTTGCCCTGTCGTGCTTGTGCGGTATGTTCCGGCGCCGTGGCGGGGGGTTGGGGGCGGGTGCGGGGAGGACGCATGCGGGTGCGGTCCAGGCGCGGGCTCATGGCGGCCGTCGTGGCCGGGTTGCTGCTGGCCAGCTTCGGGGGACCGGTCCGGGCGCAGACCGCCGGGCCGCCTGACCCCGACTTCCCGCCGCCGCTGTACACGATCAACGGGCTCGCCCCGACCAAGGGCGACAACGTGGTCCTGCGCTGGGACGAGGAGCTGCTCCAGTCGATCCGGGCCAACCCGGCCGCCACCGGCCCGACCGTGACCGCCCGGGCCATCGGGGTGGTCCACACGTCCATGTTCGACGCCTGGGCCGCCTACGACGCCAGGGCGGTCGGCACCCGCTACGGCGACAAGCTGCGGCGGCCGCCGCAGGAGCACACGCCGGAGAACAAGAACAAGGCGATCAGCTTCGCCGCCTACGCCACCCTGGTCGACCTGTTCCCGGCCCGGGCCAATGACTTCGCCCTCCAGATGAAGGAGCTCGGCTACAGCGTCGACGGGTCCGACACCTCCACGCCGGCCAAGATCGGGACCACGGCGGCCCAGGCGGTGATCGCGTTCCGCCACAAGGACGGCGCCAACCAGCTCGGCGGCTACGCCGACACCACCGGCTACCAGCCGGTCAACACCCCCGACAAGGTGATCGACCGCTGGCGCTGGCAGCCGCTGCGGGTGCCGCCGGGCACCGGCAATCCCCAGCGGGCCCTGACCCCGCAATGGGGCGAGGTGATCCCCTTCGGCATGACCTCGCCCTACGGCCGCGACGTGCCCGGCCCCCCGGAGCTCCCCGGCGGCGAGTGGTCCGCCGCCGACATCGAGGACCTGGCCAAGGAGACCGCCTACCTCGACGACCCGAGCAAGATCAAGGCCGAGTACTGGGCCGACGGGCCCCGCTCGGAGTTCCCGCCCGGGCACTGGGCGGTGTTCGCCCAGGCGACCTCCCGCAAGCGCGGCCACAGCCTCGACGACGACGTGAAGCTGTTCTTCACCCTCGGCAACGCCCTGCTGGACGCGAGCATCGCCGCCTGGGCCTGGAAGTACAAGTACGACTACGTGCGGCCGATCACCGCCATCCGCGAGCACTACCGCGGTCGGCAGATCGTCTCCTGGCTCGGCCCCTACAAGGGCTACGGTCTGGTCAACGGCGAGAACTGGATCCCCTACCAGGAGCTGACCGTGGTCACCCCGCCGTTCCCGGAGTACGTGAGCGGCCACTCCACCTTCAGCGGCGCCGGGGCCCGGGTCCTGTCCATGTTCACCGGCTCGGACGCCTTCGGGGCCAGCGTGACGGTCACGGCCGGCACCTCCCGGATCGAGCCGCGGACGCCGTCGCATCCCGGGACCCCGGCCACGGACGTGACCCTGTCCTGGCCGACGTTCTCGGCCGCGGCCGGCGAGGCCGGGATGTCGCGCCGCTACGGCGGCATCCACTTCCAGAGCGGCGACATGCACGCCCGCGACCTCGGCCGCGAGATCGGCTGGGACGCCTGGTTCAAGGCGCAGTCCTACATCAGGCCGATCAACACCGGCCCGATCTAGACCGGGGCGCCGGCCGCCGCCTGACGGGCCGCCGTCACCGACACGAGCCGGAACCGCAGCCGGGTGCCGGGGCGGGCCTGGGCGGCCAGCGGGAGGTCGCGGCCGGCCACCACCGCGATCACCGGGTAGCCGCCGGTGGTGGGGTGGTTGGCCAGGAACAGGATCGGGTGCCCGTCCGGCGGCACCTGGAGCGAGCCCTCGACCATGCCCTCGGAGGCGAGCTCGAGCTTGCGCCGGCGCTCCAGCACCGGCCCGTCGAGGCGGATCCCGGTGCGGTCGCTGTCGGAGCTGACCGTCCAGGCGGTGTCGATCAGGGTGTGCAGGGCCTGGTCGGTGAACAGGTCGTCGCGGGGGCCCCGGACGGCCCGCAGCAGCGGCTCCGGATCGACCCGGGGGGTTGGCGCGAGCTGCTGGAACGGGTCGCCCTCGACCAGGTCGCCGACGGGCAGGCGAGCCCCCTCCTCCAGCGGCGCCGGGCCAACCCCGCTCAGGGTGTCGGTCGAGCGGCTGCCGAGCACCTCGGCAACGCCGATCCCGCCCCGCACGGCCAGGTACGCCCGCAGGCCGGTGGACACCGAGCCCACCCCCAGCACCTCCCCGGGCTCGACCCGGACCGCCACATCCATCGGCACCGCCCGCCTCCCGACCTCGGCCGCGACCCGACCCCCGGTCAGCGCCACCCAGCCACCGGCCTCCAGCTCCAGCTCCGGCCCGGCCAGGGTGATCTCCAGCGCCGCCGCGTCCCGCCGGTTCCCGACCAGCCGATTGGCCAGCCCGAACGCCCGCCGGTCGACCGCGCCGGCGGTCGGGACGCCGAGATGGGCCAGGCCCACACGGCCGAGGTCCTGGACGGTGGTCAGCAGCCCGGGGTTGCGGACGACGATCGACGCCCCGGTCATCTGGCGACCCTGAACCGGAGGCGGGTGCCTGGGGCGAGGAGGGCCGGGGGGTCGCGGGCAGGGTCGAACAGCGTGACCTCGGTGCGGCCGATGAGCTGCCAGCCGCCGGGGGAGGCGGTGGGGTAGATGCCGGTCTGGTTGCCGGCCAGGCCGACCGAGCCGGCCGGGATCGACGTGCGGGGGGTGTCGCGTCGGGGCACCTCGAGGGCCGGGTCGAGGCCGACCAGGTAGGGGAACCCGGGGCTGAAGCCGAGGAAGGCCACGGTGTACTCGGGGGCGGTGTGGCGCCGCACCACCTCCTCGGCCTCCAGCCCGGTCAGGCGGGCCACCTCGGGCAGGTCCTCGCCGTCGTAGCGGACCGGGACCTCGACCGTCTCGCCGGCCACGGCCTCGGCCGGGGGCAGCTCCAGCTCGGGCAGGGCGGTGGCGAGCTCGTCGAGCACCCCGGCCCGGTCCGGTTCGGCGACGATCAGGACCGTCCGGTAGGCGGGGACCAGCTCGACCACTCCGGGCGGGTCGAGCTCCCGCAGGGCGGCGTGGAGCCGGTGGACGGTCTCCAGCTCCTCGACCTCCACCAGCAGGCCCCGCTCACCGGCCGGCCGCACCCTCACGCGAACGGCTCCAGGGTGACGCCGGCCTCCTCCAGGGCGGCGCGGACCCGCCTGGCCAGGTCGACCGCGCCCGGGGTGTCCCCGTGGACACAGAGGGAACGGACGTCGACCTCGACCTGGCTGCCGTCGACCGACTCGACCCGGTGCTCGGTGGCCATGCGGACGGCGCGGGCGGCGACCAGCTGGGGGTCGTGGAGCACCGCGCCCGGCTCGCGGCGGGAGACCAGGCGGCCCTCGGCGGTGTAGGCGCGGTCGGCGAAGCCCTCGCCGACGACCGGGATGCCCGCGGCCCTGGCCGCGTCCATGGCGGCCGACCCGGGCAGGGTGAGCAGGGGCAGGGCCGGGTCGTAGCGCCGGACCGCCTCGACCACGGCGGCCGCCTGGACCGGGTCGCGGGCGATCCGGTTGTAGAGGGCGCCATGCGGCTTCACGTAGCGGACCCGGCTGCCGGCCGCTCTGGCGAAGGCCTCGAGGGCGCCGAGCTGGTAGAGGACGTCGGCGGTGAGGTCCCCGGGGGCCACGTCCATCTCGCGGCGGCCGAAGCCGGCCAGGTCGGGGTAGGACACCTGGGCGCCGATGCGCACCCCGCGCTCGACCGCCGTGCGCACCGTCCGGTCGATCGTCGCCGGGTCGCCGGCGTGGAACCCGCAGGCCACGTTGGCGCTGGTGACGACCTCGAGCAGCGCGTCGTCGTCGCCGAGGGCCCAGCGCCCGTACCCCTCGCCGAGGTCGGAGTTGAGGTCCACGCCTGTCTCCTAGGTGGGTCACCGCCTCCTAGGATCCTGCACGATCGGCCGCTGGTCGTGCAGGCCGGTCACCCCGGCTTGGTCGCGGTGACGATGTGCCCCCTGATCGGGAGCTCGACCCCGCCGCTGTCGACGGCGAACGGGGCCACCGCCTCGATCCCGGCGGCCAGGATGCGGCGGTAGGTGTCCTCGTCGACCCGGCCGGCCAGGGGGGTGGCCTCGAGCTCGGTGGTCACCGCGGCCGAGGCCGATGGGAAGCTGACGGTGCCGGTGCGGGTTCGGGTGGCGCCGACCTCCAGGCCCGCGGCCTCGAACAGGGAGCGGACCAGGTCGAGGTCGCCGAGGGCCCAGTAGGCGTTCTCCAGCTGGGACGCGGCCGGGCCGAGGTGGCGGGTGAAGGCGGCGTACACGGCGCCGAAGCCCTCCTGGGCCTCGAGCTGGTCCCAGACCTGGACGGCGACGGTGCCGCCGGGGGCGGTCACCCGGGCCATCTCACGCAGGGCGCCGGCGCGGTCGGGGAAGAACATCAGCCCCGCCTGGCAGAGGACGACGTCGAACGACGCGGCCTCGAAGGGCAGGTCGGCCGCGTCACCCTGGCGCCACTCGATGTCGGGGCGGAGGCGGCCGGCCACGGTCAGCATGCCCTGGTTGAGGTCGAGGCCGACCACCCGGCCCCGGCCGCCCAGCCGGTCGGCGGCCGTGCGGGCCACCACCCCGGTGCCGCAGGCGACGTCGAGCACGGCCTGGCCGGGGGCGACCCCGGCCGCCTCGACCAGGTGGGGCGCCCACCCGGCGAAGACCGCGGGGACGAAGCTGGCCTCGTACACCTCGGCCGCCTCGACCGAGAGCTGGTACGTCTCGACGGACCCGGTCATCGCGGGCACCTCCTGGGTTGCGGTCGCTGGCTCGCCCACCATCCCGCCCGCGGATGGCCGGAGCATCGGGCAGCTTGCCCATTTCCGGGCCCGGGTTGGGTGCGCATACTTTCCCCATGACCGAGCAGGACCACCGGCAGCGCGGGACCGCTGCCCTTCAGGCGGGGCGGTGGGAGGAGGCCCGCGCCGCCTTCGCCGCCGCCCTGGCCGAGAAGGAGACCCCCGAGGCCCTCGACGGCATGGGCGCCGCCCTGTGGTGGCTGGGGGAGACCCGGGCCAGCCTGGCCCACACCGAACGGGCCTACGCCGGGTTCCGGCGGGCCGGGGACGCCGTCCCGG
This sequence comes from Actinomycetes bacterium, assembly GCA_036259695.1. Lineage (GTDB taxonomy): Bacteria > Actinomycetota > CALGFH01 > CALGFH01 > CALGFH01 > CALGFH01. Next base: position 5,546 of record DATABK010000264.1, read on the forward strand.
CGGCCGGCGCCGCCATCAGCCTCTGCGTCACCTGGATCTCGAACTTCGACAACCACGCCGCCGCCGGCGGGTGGCTGGCCAGGGCCGAGCGGCTGCTGGAGGACGTCGACCCCAACCCGCTCCAGGGCTGGCTGTGGCTGCTGCGCGGCTACCTGGAACCGGACCCCGGCCGCGCCCGCGAGCTCCAGCAGCGGGTCCTGGAGCTGGCCCGGGCCACCGGCGATCCTGACCTGGAGCTGTGCGCCCTTGGCGACCTGGGCCTGACGCTGGTGTCCCAGGGCCGGACCGCCGAGGGCCTGGCGCTGATCGACGAGGCCATGGCCGCCACCCTCGGCGGCGAGCACCGCCGGCTCGACACGGTGGTGACCGCCTGCTGCGACATGCTGGTCGCCTGCGACCTGGCCGGCGACCTGCGGCGGGCCGTGCAGTGGTGCCAGGTCGCCGACGAGTTCACCGACCGCTACGGCTGCCCGTTCCTGTACGCCCGCTGCCGCACCCTCTCCGGCGGCGTCTTGGTCGCGAAGGGCCGCTGGCCCGAGGCCGAGGCCGAGCTCCGGGCGGCGATCCGCATGGCCGAGGGCGCCGGCCCGGCCTCCCACGCCGAGGCCCTGGCCCGGCTGGCCGACCTGCGCCTGCGCCAGGGGCGCCTGGAGGAGGCCGAGGCGCTGCTGCCCGACCACGGC
>DATABK010000265.1:0-2645 GCA_036259695.1 Actinomycetes bacterium
GCGACCACGAAGGCGACGACCACGAACGGCACCCCGACCAGGAACACGTCGTCGAGGGCGCTGGTGAAGGCCTGGAGCACGATGCTCCGGACCGGCTCGGCGAGCTGCTGGATGGCCTGGACGTCGTTGGCCTCGACCCGGACCCCGCCCGCGCCGGGCTGGATGCCGGCCCTGGCCAGCTGCTCGGACAGGTAGTGGGCGAGGCGGCTGGACAGCACGGCCCCGAACAGGGCCGCCCCGACCGAGCCGCCCATCTGCCGGAAGAAGGTGATGGAGCTGGTGGCGGCGCCCATGTCCCGCTGCTCGACCGAGTTCTGCACGGCGGTGACGATCGTCTGCATGGTGAACCCGAGACCGGCCCCGAACAGGTACTCGTAGATCGCCAGCTGCCAGAACGGCGTGTCCACGTCCAGGCGCGACAGGGCCAGCAGCCCGATGGCCATGATCACGGCCCCCATGACCGGGTAGATCTTGTAGCGGCCGGTCCGGGTGATCAGCTGCCCCGAGGTGATCGAGGTCGAGAAGATGCCGAGGATCGCCGGGAGCAGGGCCAGGCCGGACTGGGTTGGCGAGAACCCCCTGACCGCCTGGAGGTAGACGGGCAGGAAGATGATGGTCCCGAACATGGCCACGCCGGCCAGCCAGGCGAAGGTGTTGCCGACGCTGAACACCTGGTTGCGGAACAGCCGCATGGGGATGATCGGCTCGGCGGCCCGCCGCTCGATGAAGATGAACGCCGCCGTCAGGACGACCGTGCCGGCCAGCAGGACGAGGGCCCCGGCCTCGGTCCAGCCGTAGGAGTTGCCCCGCCAGTCCAGGTACAGCAGCAGGCAGGTGACGGCGCCGACAATCGCGGCCGCGCCCAGGTAGTCGATCTTGTGCTGGCGGCGGACCACCGGCATCTTGAGCACGGCCGAGGTGACGAACAGTGCGGCCAGGCCGACCGGCAGGTTGATGTAGAAGATCCAGCGCCAGCCCGGCCCGTCGGTCAGCCACCCGCCGAGCAGGGGGCCGGCGACACTGGAGACGCCGAACACGGCCCCGAAGTAGCCCTGGTAGCGGCCCCGCTCCCGGGGCGGGATGACGTCGCCGATGATGCTGAGGGCGATCGCGAACAGGCCGCCGCCGCCGATGCCCTGGACGGCCCGGAAGGCGATCAGCTGGCCCATGTCCTGGCTCAACCCGGACAGGGCCGAGCCGATCAGGAAGATCACGATCGCGACCTGGAAGATGAGCCGCCGCCCGTACAGGTCCGAGACCTTGCCCCACAGGGGCGTGGTCGCCGTCGAGGTCAGCAGGTAGGCGGTGACGACCCAGGAGAGCTGGTCGAGGCCGCCGAGCTCGCTGACGATGCGGGGCAGGGCGGTGCCGACGATGCCCTGGTCGAGGGCGAACAGCAGCATGCCGGCCATCACCCCGGCCAGCACGATCAGGATCTGGCGGTGCGAGAGGTAGCCGGGGCCGGGGGCCCCCTGGCCGTCGGGGAGCGGGTCCTGGCCGGTCACGGCCGCGCCGGCGGCGGCCGCGGTTGATGGGGTGTCAGCCGGTGGTGTGGTCATCTGGTCTCCGGGTTGGCGGCCAGCCGGTCGAGGCTCTCGGCCAGCCGGGTCACGAGGGTGGTGAGGGCGGCCCGGTCCTCGTCGGGCCAGTCGGCGGTGGCGCGGTCGACCACGTCGGCCCGGGCGCGCATGGCCTGGTCGAGGGCGGCCCGCCCCCGCCGGGTGAGCCGCACCCGCAGGGCCCGCCGGTCGTCAGGGTCGCCGGTGCGCACCAGGTAGCCGCCGGCCTCGAGCTGCCGGACGTGCCGACTGGCCGTCGAGGTGTCCAGCCCCAACGCCTCGGCCAGGCCCGACACCCGCAACGGCTCCCCGACCTGCACCTGGTGGAGCACGAAGATCATCGCCGGGTCGATCCGTCCCTTGGGCAGCCGGGCCCGAAGCCGCCGGCCGACGGTCAGCAGCGAGACGACCAGGTCCTGCCCGGTCGCCACCTGTCGGGTCGGGGTCTTCGTCGGCACCCGGCGAGGGTGCCACAGTTGGTTGCAGCATGCAACTAAATAGCCGTTGCAGCTTCGCGCCGGTGGTGGGGCCCCTTCTGGGAGGGTAGCCGAGGGACCAGGGAGGGGTTGGCGGCTGTCCACAGCCCCGAGGGGGGGGCGGTCAGCTCAGCTCGAGGGCGGCGGCGGCGGCCTCCGGGTCGGCGGCGATCCGGGTCGGAGGTGGGGCGCCGGACAGGGCCCAGTCGGGGTCCTTGAGGCCGTTGCCGGTGACGGTGCAGACGACCCGGCGGCCCCGCTCCAGGCCGGCGTCGAGCAGCCCGGCCACCGAGGCGGCCGAGGCCATCTCCACGAACACGCCCTCCTCGCGGGCCAGCAGCCGGTAGGCGGCCAGGATCTGGCGGTCGGTGACCGCCGCCAGCCGCCCGCCGGACTCCGCCACCGCCCGGCGGGCGCCCTCGGCCGAGGCCGGCCGGCCGATCCGGATGGCGCTGGCGATCGTGGCGGGCCGCTCCACCGGCCTGCCGGAGATCAGCGGGGCGGCGCCGGCGGCCTGGAAGCCGAGCATCATCGGCCGGTCGGCGCCCGCCTCGGTGTAACCGAGCCAGGTGGCGGTGATGTTGCCGGCGTTGCCGACCGGGATGCAGTG
>DATABK010000266.1:0-3750 GCA_036259695.1 Actinomycetes bacterium
CTGGAGGGAGCCGCCGAGCCGGGACGCGGCCGTGCCGTCGGCGGCCACCGCCCGCCCCTGAACCCCCCGAGCACCGAGGAGACCCGGTGATGGAGCGTGGGGCCTACTTCGACGCCTGGTTCCCGCTGCAGCACAACTACCACCCCAGCTTCCCGCCGCGGCGCCTCAAGATGATCGACCACCTCGAGGACTACCGGGCGACCATGCTCGTGTGGGCGGCCCTGGGCGGCGGCAACCTGGCCCTGCCCTACCTCGAGGAGGAGGCGTTCGGGGAGGTCCCGGCCCGCTACCGGGTCTACGGGTTCGTCAACGACGCCGAGTTCATCGCCGAGTGCGGCCGGCGGGGGATCAAGGTGTTCGGGGTGGTGTTCGAGCACGCCTGGGAGTACCCGGTCGAGCTGAACGAGGACGAGTCGCGGGTCCTGGCCCTCAACGAGACCCGCGGCGCCGGCCGCCGCGACTGGCTCGGGATCCGCGAGTTCTGGCAGGACCGCTACCCCAGGCTGTGGCCGCCCCGGGCCAAGTGGTTCCCCGAGCCGGTCCTGAACGCCGACGGCGAGGAGGTCACCGACATCCTCGAGGAGTGCGCCCAGCGGGACATCCACGGGCGGCCCTGCCACGCCCTGTGGATCGAGTGCCCCGACCGGGAGCACTGGAACTGGATGATGGACCGCAACAACCCGGTGTGGCGCCAGTACCTCAAGGCCATCGTCCGCCTCCAGATCGACGCCGGCTGCCACGGCATCCACTTCGACGAGGCCGAGGTCCCCATCACCTCGCTCCAGTACGGCGGCTGCTTCTGCCGCACCTGCATGCGCGGGTTCACCGAGCACCTCCAGGCCATGGCGCCGGGCGAGCTCCCGGAAGAGCTCCGCGGCCAGGACCTCGCGGCCTTCCACTACGGGGAGTGGCTGGTGGCGCGCGGCCACGACTTCGCCTCCCCCCAGGCCGGCGTGCCCCTGTTCGGCGAGTACATGGCCTTCCAGCGGGCCAACATCACCCGCTACTTCGCCGAGCTGGCCGCCTACGCCCGCGAGTACGCGGCCAGCGCCGGCCGCGACATCCAGGTGTCGGGGAACTTCTTCAACCTGTTCGACAACTACTACGCGCTCGAGCCGGCGGTCGACGTGATCGTCACCGAGATGCGCAACACCACCTACCGCCAGCCCGCCTGGTACCGGTACGCGGCCGGGTTCGGCGGGGCCAAGCCGGTGGTGGTGGTCGAGAACCCGTATGGCGGCGTCGTGCCCGAGCTGGTCGAGAACCTCAAGCGGGGCCGCGCCTACGACCGGTTCCGCCAGTCGCTGTACGAGGCGGCCGCCCTCGGGGTCAACATGAGCGTCCCCTACGGGGCCTGGATGGGCAGCGTCATCGAGGACGCCTTCTACCCGCCGCACGACCTGGCCGCCGAGATCCAGGCGTTCCTGGCCGGCAACGAGCGGCTCTTCTCGGCCGGCTCCCGCAGCGAGGTCGGGGTGGTGTTCTCGGTCGGGAGCAGCTTCCGGGCCGCGCCCCCCGAGGTCATGGGCGACAACCGGCTCAACCTGCCCCCCGAGAGCCTGGACCCGTTCTGGGAGGCCTGCGAGACCCTGTCCGGCGCCCTCCAGCCCTACGACGTGGTCTTCTTCCCCGACGGCGAGCTGCGGCCCGACACCCTCGGGGTCGAGGACCTGCGCCGGTACCGGACCCTGGTCCTGCCCGGCTGCGCCTGGCTGACCGCCCGGCAGGCCGAGCTGCTCGGCCAGTACCTGGCCTCTGGGGGCCGGCTGGTCGTCTGCGGCCCCCTGGGGGAGAACCTGGCCGGCGAGGCCCAGGCGGGGCTGCTCGAGGACCCCGGCACGCGGGCCGTCGGGCCGTTCGGGTTCTCTCTAGAGCTGCTCGAGGGCGGCCCCCAGGTGGTCGTGGCCGACGGGCGCACCGACGCCGCCCTGACCCTCCAGGCGGTCGGCGACGGCGTCGCCCTGCACCTGATCCGCTACGACTACGACGACGGGGCCGACCGCGTCCCGGTGCTGGACCGGCTGGTCCTGGAGGTCCGGCTGCCCTTCGTCCCGGCCCGGGCCACCGCCCACAGCCCCGACGGGGCCCTGCGGGCGTCGGTGTCGCCGGGGGCGGACGGCCGCGCCCGGGTGGAGCTGGCCGGCGCCGGCGTCTACGGGATCGTCCACCTTCCGGCCGGGGACGCCCGGTGACGGTCCGGCTGGCCGGGGTGTTCGCCCACCCCGACGACGACTCCTACCTGATCGGGGGCACGCTGCTGCTCCACCCGGTCCAGGTGGAGCCCACCCTGGTCTTCGCGACCAGCGGCGAGGCCGGCCCCATCGCCGCCGGGTCGCCGGCCACCCGCCAGACCCTCGGCGCGGTCCGCGAGGCCGAGCAGGAGGCCTGGCTGGAGGCGGTCGGCTACCCGGGCGCGGCCACCCACTTCCTCCGCCACCCCGACTACCGCCTGCCCGAGGTGCCCTTGGAGCGGCTGACCGGCCAGGTCGAGGCCGTCCTGCGCCGGGCCCGCCCCCAGGTGGTGGTGTCCTTCGGCCCCGACGGGCTGACCTCCCACCACGACCACATCCGGGCCGGCGAGGCCGCCGCCGAGGCGTTCCGGCGGGCCCGCGCCGCCGAGGGCCACCCCGGCGACGCCTTCCTGCGCCTCTACCAGGCCGCCTACCCGCGGTCGGAGGTGGACAGGTTCTACGCCGGCGTGCGCGCCGGGGGCTTCGACTACGGCGAGGAGGGCAACCTGTTCGACCTCACCGGGGTGCCCGACGACCAGATCGCCGTCCGCGTCGACATCCGCGCCGTCGCCGACCGCAAGTGGGCGGCCATCCTCCGCCACCAGAGCCAGCTGGACGAGCACCGGCGCATCCCCGAGCCGCTGCGCTGGATCGTGCTCGACGCCGAGTGCTTCGTGCAGGCCTACCCGCCCAGGGCCCCGGGCGAGCCGGTCGCCGGCAGCCTCCTGGCCGGGCTGGACGGCGCCGGGAACGGCGCCCGGTCCGGGCGGGGGTGAGGCGTGGCCACCCGGGCCCTGGAGCGCGGCACCCGGGAGCGCCACCTGGTCGCCTGGGCTGAGGACGGCCCGGCGGCCCCGCCCGGGCGCTGCCGTTCACCCGGCCGCTGGTGCCGGAGTTCCCCGACGACCCGGCCACCTGCTGGTGGACCCGGGAACGGGTCCGGGGGCTGCGGTGGGTCGAGGCCAGCCACGGCCTGGATACGATGCTGCTGTACCTGCGGGAGGGAGCCGTGATTCCGATGGGACCGGACCTGCGCTGGGTGGGGGAGCGGCCCAACGACCCCCTGACCTTGTTCGTGGAGCTGCGGGCATGAGCGGCCAGGCGGTCGCGCCCGAGGTCGTGGTCGTTGGCAGCCTCAACCTCGACCTGGTCGTCCGGGTCCCCCGGCTGCCCGGCCCCGGTGAGACGGTCGCCGGCGACGACGTGTTCCGCAACCCCGGCGGCAAGGGGGCCAACCAGGCGGTGGCCGCGGCCCGGCTGGGCCGCCGGGTGGCCATGGTCGGCTGCGTCGGCGACGACGCCGCCGGGCGGGAGCTGCTGGGGTCGCTGGCCGACGCCGGGATCGACACCGCCCGGGTCCGGGTGGTGGACGGGGTGCCCAGCGGCATGGCCCTGATCGCCGTGGCCGCCGACGGCGAGAACCAGATCGTGGTCAGCCCGGGCACCAACGCCCGCCTGGCCCCCGCCGACATCGAGGCCGCCGGGGCGGCTCTCGGCGGGGCCGCGGTCACCCTGGTCC
>DATABK010000267.1:0-2177 GCA_036259695.1 Actinomycetes bacterium
CCAGCACCGGCGGCTGCTGGCCGCCGCCGGCTGGCTGTCGGTCCTCGGAGCCCGGCTCTTCTTCGAGGCCGGGGACCGCGAGGCGGCTGAGGCCAGCCGCGACGCCGCCTTCCGCCTGGCCCGGCTGGCCGGCCACGCCGAGCTCGCCGCCTGGTCGGTCGAGGCCCTGGCCAACTGGGCCCTGGCCGACGGCCGCTTCCGGGACGCCCTCGAGCTGGCCAGGGACGGGCAGGACCTGGCCCCTCCGGCCACCGCGGCCGCCGTCCAGCTCGCCCTCGACGAGGCCGAGGCCTGGACGTCCCTCGGCGACCCCACCCAGGCCGCCGGCGCCCGCCACCAGGCCGCCCTGACCCAGGCCATGCTCCCAGCCACGGCCTCCTAGACCCGGGGGCGCCCGGTATTGCGTGGGTGAATTAGGCTTGCGCCGACAGCATCGACGTGACCTGGGAGCCTGCTGTGTCCGACCTGTTCGCCTGGCCCACCGTGCTCGGGCCGCTGCTGCGCCGTGAGGACCTCAGCGAGGACCAGGCCGGCGCCGCCATGGGCTCGGTGCTGGCCGGGGAGGCCACCCCGGCCCAGATCGCCGCCTTCGCCACCGGCCTGCGCATCAAGGGCGAGACCGCCGACGAGGTGACCGGCATGGTCAGGGCGATGCTGGCCGCGGCCGCGCCGCTCCAGGTGCCGGGCCCGCTGCTCGACACCTGCGGCACCGGCGGCGACCGGGCCGGGACCTTCAACGTCTCCACCCTGGCCGCCCTGGTCGCCGTGGGCGCCGGCCAGAAGGTGGCCAAGCACGGCAACCGGGCCGCCTCCGGCCGCTGCGGCAGCGCCGACCTGCTGGAGGCGCTCGGGGTGGCGATCGCCCTGTCACCCGAGGGGGTGGCCGCCACCCTCGACGAGGTGCGGATCGGCTTCTGCTTCGCCCCCGTGTTCCACCCGGCGATGCGCCACGCCGCCGTACCCCGCCGCGAGCTCGGCGTCCCGACCGTGTTCAACTTCCTCGGCCCCCTGGCCAACCCGGCCCGGGCCGGCCACCAGGCCCTGGGCGTTGCCGACCCGCGCATGGCCCCGATCATGGCCGAGGTCCTGCGGCGCACCGGCGTCCACCACGCCCTGGTCTTCTACGGCCACGACGGCCTCGACGAGCTGACCACCACGACCACCTCGACCGTGCTCGACGTCAGCGCCGACGGGGTCCGCGAGCTGGTGGTCGACCCGGTCGAGCTGGGCTTGGCGGCAGTTGAGCGCGAGGACCTCATCGGCGGCGACGTCGACCGCAACGTCGCCATCGCCAAGGAGGTCCTCAACGGCCAGGGTGGCCCGGCCCGTGAGATGGTGCTGCTGAACACCGCCGCCGCCCTGGTCGCGGCCGACGCCGCCCTCAGCCTGACCGACGGGCTGGAGGCCGCCGCCCGCTCGATCGACGAGGGCCGGGCCCGGGACACCCTCGACGCCTGGGTGGAGAGCTCCCGCCGCATCGCCGCCGCCGGCTGACCCGGCGGCGGCGGGCCTCGCCGGCCCGGTCAGTCGGGCTGGCCGGCCTCGAACCCGACCGAGAACATCTGGTCCAGGTCGTGGCGGGAGTAGGTGCGGAAGGCGATCAGGGTGTTGGTCGTGGCCACCCCATGGACCTTGCGGATGTGCTCGGTCACGGTGGCCGCCAGGTCGTCGTGGTCGCTGACCCGGACCACCGCGACCAGGTCCCAGTCTCCGGCCACCGAGTAGACCTCGCTGACCCCGTCGAGGTCGGCGAGCGCCTGGGCGGTCTCCGGGGTCTGGTCGACCTCGCAGGTGACGAGCACGATGGCGGTGACCAACTCTGGACCCTCCCACCTCGGCGAACAGAGCCGGAACGTAACAGCCCCGCGGCCGGCCGCGCAATCGGTGGCCTAGGGTCGCGCCCGCAGCCAGAGCGACATCGTGGTGGGCTGCATGGTCTGGTCGGTCACGGCCAGCAGCTCGGCCGACAGGCTGTCCAGGTCGAGCTGCTCCCGCAGCCGGGCGCTGAAGGCGGCGATGGTCCGGGCGGCGTCGTAGCGGTGGCGGTTGAAGCGCCGATCGACCAGCAGCTGGACCCGGCGCCGCAACGGCTGGAACAGGGCGGCGGCGGCCAGGGTCACAACCGCCACGGCCAGGCTGCCCGAGCTGCCCGCCAGGCGGGTGGCGGCAGGCAGGAT
>DATABK010000268.1:0-3606 GCA_036259695.1 Actinomycetes bacterium
TACCGGGCCGCCCGGTGCCTGGCCAGCGGCTCGGCCGACGCCTGCTCCAGCCCCTCGCGGGTGAACCACATCCGGTCCGCCGCCGGGAACTTGGCCGCCGCCCGAACCCGCAGCTCCTGCTGGGCCAGCGCGGCCGCGACCAGCTCGGCCGGGAACCGCTCCCGCAGCCGGGTCCCGACCCGGAGCTCCTCGGCCGGGTCGAGCGGGCCCGGCGGCAGGCTGTCCAGCAGCGCCCGTCCCTCGTCCGACAGCAGCAATCTCAGGGGATCAGGCGACCGGGCCACCCACTTCCCCTGGGGTGAGCTCGACCGGGCGGCCGTCGACCAGGCGGACGACCCGGTCGCAGAGGTCGACGACCTCGGGGTCGTGGGTGGCCACGACCACGGCGGCGCCGCGGTCGGCGGCGTCGCGGAGGAGGCCGACGGCGCGGTCGCGGTTCTCCTCGTCGAGCTCGGCCGTGGGCTCGTCGACCAGCAGCACGGCCGGCTCGACGGCCAGGGCCCGGGCCAGGGCGACCCGCTGGCGCTCGCCGCCCGAGAGCTGGTCGGTGCGCTGGTCGGCCCGGTCGCCCAGGCCGAGGAGGCCCAGCCAGCGCGTGGCCGCGGTGGCCGCGGCCGCCGGGTCGCGCCGGGCCACCCGGAACGGGAGCTCGACGTTCTCCCGGGCCGTGAGCAGCGACAGCAGCCCGTAGCCCTGGAACACGAGCGCGACCCGGTCCCGGCGCAGGGCCTGCCGGCCGGCCTGGCCGAGCCCGGCCAGGTCCTCGCCGTCGAGCCGGACCACCCCGGCGTCGGGCGGCTCCAGCCCGGCCAGGAGCAGCAGCGTGGTCGACTTGCCCGACCCCGACGGCCCGACCAGCCCGACGACCTGGCCGTCGTGCACCTCAAGGGAGACCCCGTCGACCACGTTGCGGCCGCCGCGCCTGGCCACCAGCCGGTCGGCGGCCAGGCTGGTCACGGCCGCCCCTCCCCGGGCTCCCGATCCACCAGGGGGCCAGGCTTGAGCCCCCCGGACCCCCCGGTGTCGTCGGTGGGCTTGAGCACCACCTGGTCACCCCCGACGTCGACCACGACCCGAGACCCGGGCGGGAGCACCTCCAGGGCGTGGGCCGGGAGGTGGAGCGACCCGGTGGGCCCGACGACCGCGTACTCGGCCCCGCCGCGGCCCTCGGCGCTGACCCGGCCGTCGCGGATGGTGACGGTGCGGTCCATGGCCGCGGCCACCTCGGCGTCGTGGGTGACCACGACCACGGTCGTGCCGAGGTCGTCGCGGGCCTCCTTGAGCAGCTCGACGACCCGGCGGACGTTGGCCCGGTCGAGCTGGCTGGTCGGCTCGTCGGCCAGCAGCAGGGGCGGGTTGTTGGCCAGGGCCACGGCCACGGCCAGGCGCTGCTGCTCCCCGCCGGACAGGGCCCGGATCGGCTTGCCGCGCTGCGCGCCCAGGTCGACGGCGTCCAGCAGGACCTTGGCCCGGCGCCGGCGCCGGCCGGCCGGCAGCCCGGCCAGCACCATCGGCAGGTCCAGGTTCTCCCAGGCCGAGGCGTGGGGCAGGAGGTTGCGGGCCGCGCCCTGCCAGATGAACCCGAGCCGGCGGCGGCGCAGCACGGTCAGCTGGGCCTCGGACAGCCGGCTGACGTCGATGCCGTCGAGCACGACCCGCCCGGCCGACGGCCGCTCGAGGCCGCCGAGGATGGCCAGCATGGTCGACTTGCCCGACCCGGACGGGCCCAGCAGGGCCACCATCTCGCCCCAGTCGACCCCGAAGTCGACCCCCTGGAGGGCCACGACCTCGCGGCCCTCGAGCATGTACAGGTGGAACAGCCCCTCACAGGCCAGCAGCCGCTCCCCGGCCCGTGCCCTGCGCTCCTCGGCGATCCCGGCCACCCGCTCCACCGTCACGCTCACAGCTCCTCCTCGCGCAGGAGGGCCGGGCGGGCCTGGCCGACCAGGGCGGCGACCACCGCGGCCAGGCCGAGGCCGACCAGCAGCACGGCCACGCCCAGGGCCAGCCCGAGGGTGACCCAGTCGGGGGTGTAGATCGGCGGGGGGAGGCTTGGGCCGTCGGCGAACTGGGGGATGGCCGGGAGGGCGACCAGGGCGACGACCAGGCCGATGATCCCGCCGCACAGGACCCCGTAGCCGACCAGCGCACCCTGCTCGACCGCGACCGGCCCCCACAGGTCGCGCCGCCTGGCCCCGAAGACCTCGAGCACGGCCAGCTCGAAGGCCCGCCGCCGGCCGGTCAGGTACAGGTGGAGCATGACCCCACCGGTGGCCAGGGCGGCCCCGGCGGCCGCCCCCACCAGCAGCAGGAGCAGGGCGAGGGAGGGGGCCTGCTTGGCCAGGTCGGCCTCGAGGTCGGCGGCGGTGGCGCGGGTCTCGACCCGGACCCCGGCGGCCTCGAGCCGCTCGGTCACGGCCTGGCCGCGGTCGCCGCCGACGGTCCAGACCTCGCCGGTCTGGGGACGGTCGATCGGGTTGCGCTGGGCGTGGACCAGCAGCCAGTCGCCGTTCACGAAGGCGGCGACGTTGCTGGTGACGGCGCCCGGGAGCACGGTGGCGACGCCGGTCACCTTGATCAGCAGGTCACCGGGGGTGGGGCCGCGCACCCGGACCACCCGGCCGACCTCGGCCGACACCGCCCGCAGGAACGCCGGGGTGACCACCGCGGGCAGGGCCTCGGGGACCGAGGCGTGGCCGATGCCGAGGGTCACGCCCGAGCTGGGGGCGTCGATGGCGACGTTCAGGGCGGCGCCGTCGACCGCGGTGGTGGCGGTCAGCGAGTCCCCCGGCTCGTAGGCGTTGTCGTTGAGCGAGTACCACCGGGCCGGGTCGTCGAAGCCGTCGACCAGCCGCCAGGCGCCCCCCTGGGCGGCCCGGACCGAGTCGAAGGTCAGGGCGACGCCGACCGCGCTGGTCACCCCGGGCTCACGCTGGACCCAGAGCCGCTGCAGCCGCCAGGGCCCGCCGGCCGGGTCGAGCCGGCCGCGCATGGGCCGCACCGCCCCGGCCTCCAGGCGCCCCAGGTCGACCCGGACGGCCCGGGTCGCCCCCTGCACCAGGGCGACCAGCCGGACCGGGCCGTCGGAACGGAGCTCCGTCGCCCCCACGGCCACCTCGAGCTGGTCGGCCCGGCCCAGGTCGAGCGGGGCCACCGGCGAGGAGGAGAGGGCGGCCATGGTCTCCCCCAGCGGCCGGCCGGCGAAGTCGTCGCGCCAGAACCCGACCGCCGGGTAGCGGTCGGGTTGCACCCCGAGCAGGATGGCCCTGACCGCCGGGGCGTCGCGCATGATCCCCGGGTAGCGGAGCACGGCCATGGCCGCCCGGCCGGACGGGTCGGCCTCGGCCACCCGCTCGGGGCCGAGGGCGTCGCGGGGCACGCTGACCCGGAGCTGGGTGGCCGCCCCGACCTGGGTGAAGGCGCGGTCGTGGCGGTTGTGGGCCATGTCCTGGCGGACGGTGACGGCGAAGGCGACCAGGCCGAAGGCGGCGGCCAGGGCGATCACCACCCGCAGGGCGGGCCCGCCGCGGCGGGCCACCTGGCGGGCCCCGACGTAGGCGGCCTGGCCGCGGGAGCGGCCGGTGAGCCCGACCAGCCAGCCCGCGG
>DATABK010000269.1:0-3008 GCA_036259695.1 Actinomycetes bacterium
GGATTCAGCCGGGCACCGAGCATCTTCCACCTCCACTACTCGGACTGGTTCCTGTCCGGGGTCGCCTGGACCGGGGCCGGGCTGGCCGCGGCCGCCCTGGCCGGCCTGCCCGAGGCCGGGCCGGCCTGGGTGTCGCCGGCCGTCTGGCTGGCCATGTGGGCGCTGTACCTGTCGATCGTCAACGTCGGCCAGACCTTCTACGGCTTCGGCTGGGAGACGCTGCTGCTCGAGGCCGGCTTCCTGGCCATCTTCCTCGGCCCGGCCGCCACCGAGCCCCCCACACTGGTGCTGTGGCTGTACCGGTGGCTGCTGTTCCGGGTCGAGTTCGGGGCCGGGCTGATCAAGCTCCGCGGCGACCGCTGCTGGCGTGACCTGACCTGCCTCGACTACCACCACGAGACCCAGCCCCTGCCCGGCCCCCTGAGCTGGTTCTTCCACCACCTGCCAAGGCCCCTGCACCGGGCCGAGGTCCTGGCCAACCACGCCACCCAGCTGGTGGTGCCGTTCGGCCTGTTCGCCCCCCAGCCGGTGGCCACGCTGTGCGCCCTGGCCATCGTCGCAACCCAGAGCTGGCTGCTGGTCAGCGGCAACTTCTCCTGGCTCAACCTGGTCACCATCGTGCTCGCCGCGGCCGCCCTCGACGGCCGCTTCCTGGCCGCCGTCCTGCCGTTCGACCCGCCGGCCACCCTGGCCGCCCCGGCCGGCTGGCAGCAGGCCGCCGTGCTCGCCCTGGCCCTGGTCGTGGCCGTGCTCAGCGTCCGGCCGGCCCGCAACCTGCTCGGCCGCCGCCAGCTGATGAACGCCAGCTTCGACCCGCTGCGGCTGGTCAACACCTACGGCGCCTTCGGGGCCATCACCAGGGTCCGCCGGGAGGTCGTCCTCGAGGGGACCGACGACCCCGCCCCCGGCCCGGACACCGTCTGGCGCGAGTACCAGTTCAAGGCCAAGCCGGGCGACCCCCGCCGCCGCCCCCGCCAGGTCGCCCCCTACCACCTGCGCCTGGACTGGCTGCTGTGGTTCGCGGCCATGTCCCCGCCCTCGGCCCACCCCTGGATGGTCACCCTGATCACCCGCCTGCTGGAGGGCGACCCGGCGACCGTGGCGCTGCTCGGCCCCGACCCGTTCGGTGACCGGCCGCCGGCCCTGGTCCGGGCCCGCCTCTACCGCTACCGCTTCACCACCCCGGCCGAACGCCGCCAGACCGGCGCCTGGTGGTCCCGGGAGCTGGTCGGCGAGTACCTGCCGCCGCTGCGCCTGGATCCGGTCAGCGGGGGGCCAGCTCGTCGGCCAGGGCGCCCAGGAACAGGCCGACGTCGGTGACCACGCCGGTGGCCTGGGCCGAGCCACGGTCGGCGAGCTTGGTCACGGTCGCCGGGTTGATGTCGACGCAGACCAGGGGGACCGAGGCCGGCAGGAGGTTGCCGGTGGCGATCGAGTGGAGCATGGAGGCGACCATCAGGGCATAGCCGACCCCACCGAGCAGGGAGCGCATCTGGCGCTGGGCCTCGACCACGTCGGTGACGGTGTCGGGCAGGGGGCCGTCGTCGCGGACCGAGCCGCCGAGGACGAAGTCGACCCCGTGCTGGACGCAGGCGTGCATGATGCCGGAGGTGAGCACGCCCTGCTCGACCGCCTTGGCGATCGAGCCGCAGCGGCGGATGGTGTTGAGGGCCCGGATGTGGTGCTCGTGGCCGTGCTCGACCCCGATCCCCTCGGCCAGGTTGACCCCGAGGGAGGTGCCGTACAGGGCGCCCTCGATGTCGTGGGTGGCCAGGGCGTTGCCGGCAAACAGCAGGTCCATGTAGCCGGCCTCGATGAGGCGGACCACCGACGGGCCGGCGCCTGTGTGGACCACCGCCGGGCCGCCCACCCAGAGGATCTTCTCGCCCCGTTCCTTGGTCGCCCGCATGGCCCCGGCGACCCGGCGGACGATCAGCCCCTGGGGCTTCTCGCTCGACACCTGGGAGGACATGAACTCGAAGACCTCGCCGGTGCGGCCCCGGTCCAGCGGCTGGACCCGGATGCCCTGGCTGCCCACCACCACCTGCTCGCCCTTGACCACGTCGGACATGGGCACGGTCCGGGCCCGGTGGTCGCGGACCACGATCGCGCAGTCCATCTCCGGGTTCTCGACCCGGGTCCAGGTGCCGCTGACCCGGACCTCGGTCTCGAGGTTGGTCGAGGAGTAGAAGCCGTCGGGCAGGACCCCGTCCATCTCGGCCGGGACCAGGGTCGCCTCCCCGGTCTCCAGGCGCTGCATGCCCAGGCCCATCAGCGACTGGACCAGCTCCTCGAGGCGGGCCGGGTCGTCGGTGCAGATCTTCAGGCGCGCGTACGACGGGTCGACCGGGGTCCGGCCGACGTCGAACTGCTCGATCTCGTAGCTGCCGTGGGCCTCAAGGACCTGGTCCAGGATGCGGGTGAACAGCATCGAGTCGATGATGTGGCCGCGGATCTCCAGGGTGTCGTTGTGGGGCAGCGGCGTTGCGGCCATGGCTCCTCGGTGCGGGTCGCGGGTGGGGACGGACGGACGATTGTGGCACGCCCACGCGTAGACTGGCGGCGATGATCGAGCTCCGCTCCGACACCTTCACCCGTCCGACCCCGGCCATGCGCCGGGCCATGGCCTCCGCCGAGGTCGGCGACGACGTCTGGGGCGAGGACCCGACCATCGGGCGGCTGGAGGCGGCCGTGGCCGAGCGCCTCGGCCACGAGGCCGCCCTGTACGTCCCCTCGGGGACCATGGGCAACCAGATCTGCCTGCGCCTGGCCGCCCCGCCGGGCACCGAGTGCCTGGCCAACGAGGACAACCACATCCTCTGGTACGAGGCCGCGGCCGCCCCGGTGCTCAGCGGCGTCCAGCTCCACCGGGTCCCCGGCGACCGCGGCCAGCTGGACCCGGCCGCCGCCCGGGCCCGGGTCCGGACGGCCCGCTACGGGGTGCCGACCAGCGCCATCGCCGTCGAGCAGACCCACAACCGGGCCGGCGGGGCCGTCCAGCCGCTCGA
>DATABK010000270.1:0-8236 GCA_036259695.1 Actinomycetes bacterium
CCGCCCGACCGCGCGGCCGCCTGGGGCGCCCCGCCCCCGCGCCGGCCCCGCCGGCGGCCGTTCCTTGGCCCCCTGACCTTCGCCGTCGCCCTGATCGCGACCGGCCTCGCCCTGGCCCTCAACAACCTGGACGTGCTCGACCTCTCGGTCGGGCAGGTGCTGGCCGTGTTCCTGACCGTGCTCGGGGGCGGCCTGCTGGTCGGCACCTGGTGGGGCCGGGCCTGGGGGCTGATCCCGGTCGGCCTGCTGGCCGTGCCGGTGGTCGCCGTGGCCGCCCTGGCCGGGCCGGTGCCGGTCGAGGGCGGGGTCGCCGAGCGCCTGTTCCAGCCCACCACCCCGGCCGAGGTCCGCTCCACCTACCGCCTGGCCGGGGGCGAGCTGATCCTCGACCTGTCCCAGGTCGACTTCGGGCCGGGCGCCCCGCCCGTCGAGGCCAGCGTGGCCGGCGGGCGGGTCCTGGTGGTGCTGCCCGACGAGGTCGCGGCCGACGTCCGCGGGCGGGTCGGGGTCGGCGCCCTCGACCTCCTCGGCCACGTCGACACCGGCGCCCAGGTCGACTCGGCCGTTCTCGAGCCCGCGGCCAAGCCCCCGGCCCAGGGGGCCGGCCCCACCGTCAAGCTCGACCTGATGGCCGGCTACGGCGTGATCGAGGTCCGCCGGGCCAGCGACCCCCGCCCGTTCCAGGACGCCGGCCCGTTCGAGGACTCCTTCAGCGGGCGCACCTTCCCCGCCCCGACCACGACCACGGAGGCGCCATGACCCGCCGCCACGAGCTCGACCCCATCTCCCTCACCTTCGGCCTGCTCTTCACCGGCCTCGGCCTCCTGTTCCTCGTCGGCCAGGCCGACCAGGCCCTGCGCCTCAAGTGGGTCTGGCCGCTGCTCCTGTTCGCCATCGGCGCCGCCATCCTCCTCGACGTCACCCGCGGCCGCGACCGGGCCCGACCGGAAGCTGAGCCCGAGGTGCGGCCCGAGGCCGACCCCGCGCCCGCCGAGGCGGACCCAGAAGGGCCTGTGGACAACCGCGAGCAGCTCAGCTGAGCGTCGGCTACCCTCCCGGTTGGGGCCCAGCGACCCGGGGAGGCATCGCCGCACGCCTTCAGGACAACCAGGGGTGGGATCGCCGCACGCCTCACCGCGTAGGCTTGCCGCATGGCGCGGGTCGACTACGACCGGATGGCGCGCGACTACGTCGAGGCCAGGGCCCTGCCGCCGGAGGGGATGACGCCCTGGCGGGAGGCCATCCGGCCCTGGCTGCCGCCCGAGGGCGCCGGCCGGTCGCCAGCCCTCGACCTGGGCGCCGGGACCGGCCAGTTCGCGGCCGCCATCGCCGACTGGTTCGGGATCGAGGTGGTGGCCGTCGAGCCGTCGCACGGGATGCGGGCCCAGGCCGCCCGCGCCCACCCGCACCCGGGCGGGGCCTGGGTCGCCGGGGTCGGGGAGCGGCTCCCCCTGGCCGCCGGCAGCTGCGCCTG
Organism: Actinomycetes bacterium; assembly: GCA_036259695.1. Taxonomy (GTDB): domain Bacteria; phylum Actinomycetota; class CALGFH01; order CALGFH01; family CALGFH01; genus CALGFH01. Next base: position 1,475 of record DATABK010000270.1, read on the forward strand.
GGCCTGGGTCTCCACCGTCGTCCACCACCTCGACGACCTGGACGCCGTGGCCGGCGAGCTGGCGCGGGTGCTGCGGCCGGGTGGGCCGGTCCTGGTCCGCCAGGCCTTCCCCGGGCGGATGGAGGCGATCACGCTCTACCAGCGGTTCTTCCCCGGGGCGGGGGCGGCCCTGGTCGAGCACGGCGGCCTGCCGACCGTCGAGCAGGTGGCGGGCGCCTTCACCAGGGTCGGGTTCCGGGTCGAGGGCCTGGAGGCGGTCGACCAGGTGAGCGCGACCAGCCTGGCCGCCTACCGGGACCGGGTCCGCCGCCGGGCCGACACCGGGCTGCGGCTGCTGCCCGACGACCAGTTCGCCGCCGGCCTGGCCGCCCTCGACCGGGCGGCCGCGGCCGAGACCACGCCCACGCCGGTGGTCGACCGGCTCGACCTGCTGGTCCTGCGGCGGCCGGTCTAGCCGGGCTGGAGGGCCGAGCGCTCCTGGTCGAGGGCGACGTCGGCCAGGGCGCGGATGAACGAGGGGGCGGTGTTCATCAGCTCGATCCGGTTGAACTCGAGCCCGGCCTCCTCGGCCTCCTCGCGGGCGGCGACGTCGATGTCGTAGAGGATCTCCAGGTGGTCGGCGAGGAACTGGACGGGCACGACCAGCACCGCCTTGTGGCCATCGTCGCGGAGGCCGGGGAGCAGGTCCTTGAGGTCGGGCTTGAGCCACTCCTCGGGGCTGTGGCCGGCCGACTGGTAGGCGAACTGCCAGCGGCTCCGGTCAAGGCCGGTCCGCTCGGCCACGGCGTCGATCGTCTCGGCGATCTGGTCCAGGTAGCCGGGGTCGCGGTCGACCACCGCCTTGGGGAGGCTGTGGGCGGTGAAGAGCACCGGGACCTCGGGGTCCAGCCGGCCGAGGGCCTCGGTGACCCGCTCGGCCAGGGCATCCAGGAAGGCCGGGGTGCGGTGCCAGGGCCCGGCCAGGACGACCTGGGCCCCGGGCCCGAGCCGCCAGGCGGCCGCGTCCAGGGCCCGCTGGTAGCCGCCCATGATCACCGGCGACCACTGGGGCGAGAGCACAATCCCGATGAGCCGCCGGGCCCCGGCGACGGCCAGGCGGGCCACCGCCTCGTCGATCGTCGGCTTGGAGTGGAGCATGCCGACCTCGACCTGGTAGCGGCCGGGGCCGTGGTCGGCGTCGAGCAGCCGCTGCAGCGCCGCCCCCTGCTCGAGGGTGATGCGGACCAGCGGCGACCAGCCGATCAGCCGGTAGCGGCGCTGGAACTCGGCCACCAGCTCCGGGTCGGCGTCCCGCCCCCCACGCACGCTGCGCAGGTAGGCCGGGACCTCCTCGGCGGTGGCGGCCGAGCCGTAGGTCATCAGCAGGACGCCGGTTGGCTGGGGGTCCGGGTCTATCGAGCTCTCTGGAGCCCCCCCGGTCGATCGGCTGTCAGGGCTTGGCAACGGAGGTCCTCTCGGTGGCCCGGTGGACGTGCTCGACCAGGCGGGTCAGGTGGTCGGAGGGGGTGTCGGGCAGGACCCCGTGGCCCAGGTTGAAGATGTGGCCGTCGCGCCCGCCGGCCGCGGCCAGCACCCGGTCGGCCTCGCGGGCCACCACCTCGAAGCGGGCCAGGAGCACGGCCGGGTCGAGGTTGCCCTGGATCCCCTTGCCGGGGCCGATCCGCCGCCAGGCCTCGTCCAGCGGCACCCGCCAGTCGACGCTGACCAGGTCGCTGCCGGCGTCGGCCATCGACTCGAGCAGCCCCACCGTGCCGGTGCCGAAGTGGATGGTCGGCACCCCGGTGGCCCGGACGGCCTCGAAGATCCGCCGGCTGTAGGGCAGCACCGCCGCCTCGTACTCGCGCCGGCCCAGGTCGCCCATCCAGGAGTCGAACAGCTGCACCACCTGGACGCCCGCCGCAACCTGGGCCCGCAGGTAGCGGATGGTGACCTCGGTCAGGGTCTCCATCAGCCGGTGCCAGAGGACCTCATCGCCGTACAGCAGCGCCTTGGCCCGGGCGTGCTCCTTGGAGGGGCGGCCCTCGATCAGGTAGGAGGCGACCGTGTAGGGCGCCCCGGCGAACCCGATCAGGGCGGCGCGGCCGTCCAGGTCGCGGCGGAGCATGCGGATGGTCTCGAACAGCTCGGGGGTGGCCTCCTCGGCCTCGACGACCCGCAGGGCCTCGACGGCGGCGGCGTCCCGCACCGGCCGGTGGACGATCGGCCCGACCCCGGGGTCGATCGAGAAGGGCACGCCCATGCCGTACAGGGGCAGCATGATGTCGGCGTAGAGCACGGCCCCGTCGACCCCGAAGGTGTCGAGGGGCATGGTCGTGACCTGCGCGCACAGCTCGGGGGTCCTGGTGATCTCCAGGATCCCGTAGCGCTCGCGCAGCCGCCGGTAGCCGGCCAGGCAGCGGCCAGCCTGGCGCATGAACCAGACGGGGGTGCGGTCGACCGGCTCGCCCCGGCAGGCGGCCAGCATCCGGGCTGCTCCCATGGGGCTAGAGCGTAGGCGAACCCCGTCCGGAACGCTCGTCAGGCGAGCGGTTTCCCTCCCCCCGGCTGGTGGTACATGATGGGGTGTCGGAAGCCCAGTGGCACTTTGGACACGGCCAGTCCGTGACGAAGGGGGCGATCGCTTGGAGGCTCCACCCGACCGGTAGAGGGCGGACCACGCTCCCGGTGGCCCGCCGTCTCGAACGCCCGCCGGCCGACGGCAACAGAACTGCTCTCCTCGCGGCGGCCGCGATCCTCCACCGGCCCGACCGCGAACGCCGGCATCCACCGCCGGCCGACGGACGATAACGGCCCCCGCGCCAGTCGCGGGGGCCGCTTCGTTTGTCCACAGGCTGCGGTTTTACCGGGCGGGCGGGGCTGTGCTATCGTCCGCTGCCGACGTTCGGTTCCCCCCATTCCGGGCGCCCCCGCAGTTTTCTCGATCCGTGTCCCCCGACGGAGGCGAGACGTGCCAAAGTCCCGCGTACTCGCGGCCGGGCTCCTGATGGCCGCGCTGGTCATCGGCGTGGCCGTCCCTGGAGGCGCCGACGACCTGGCGACCGCCAAGAGCCGTCAGAAGAAGATGCAGGCGGCGCTCGACGACGCCACCCGGGAGCTCAACCAGATCGAGAGCGAGCGCCACTTCGCCGAGCAGCGGCTCCAGGCGGCCAACAGCCGCCTCGGCGTCGTCCGCGACGACCTGGCCGCGGCCCGCCGTGCCCTCAGCGGCCACGTCTCCTCCCTGTACAAGGCGGGCGGCACCCGGCCGCTGTCGGGGATCCTCGGCAGCAGCGCCGACGTGGTGGTCAGCCGGGTCGAGTTCGAGACCATCCTCCAGGAGGGCCAGGTCGCGGCCGTGGCCGACGCCAAGGTGGCCTTCGACAGCTACGAGGCGGCGATCAAGGACGTCAAGGCGGCCATGGCCCAGATGAGCCGGCTCGAGGCCCGGTCCAAGAAGACGGTCGCCAAGCTGAGCCGCGACTTCGAGAAGGCCAAGCAGGTCGCGGACAAGCTGGCCGGGTTCAACACCACCCACCTGGTCAACGGGCGCTTCGTGTCCTGCCCGGTGTCCAAGCCGTTCTCGTTCATCGACTCCTGGGGCGCCGCCCGCTCCGGCGGCCGGTCCCACAAGGGGACCGACATCATGAACCCCATGGGCAACAAGGTCCACGCCATCGTCGACGGGGTCATCAGCCGCCAGTCGACCAGCTCCCTGGGCGGGATCAGCCTCTACCTCCAGGGCGCCGACGGCAACGAGTACTACTACGCCCACCTGTCCCGGTACGCCTCGGTGACCGGCCAGCGGGTCAAGGCGGGCGAGCTGATCGCCTACAACGGCGCCACCGGCAACGCCGCCTGGACCGGCCCCCACGTCCACTTCGAGGTCCACCCCGGCGGCGGCACCCCGGTCAACCCGTACCCCTACGTCAAGGCGGCCTGCGGCTAGCGGGCTCGAGGGCGGGCCGCCACCGGCCAGGTGTTCCTCCCGTGGCCGGCGAACCGGACGACTCGACGCGGTGGTCTGTGGTCGAATGCGCCGGTGAGGCGAGCCACGAGGTGGCAACAGTCCACCGCACGGGGGGCCGATAAGAAGGCATGTTCGCGCGGGCGGCACGCGTCTTCATCGTTGCCGAGCTTGCGTTCGGCGTCGCGTACTTCCTGCTGCCGCCTTCGGGGATTCGGGCCATTGTCCAGAGTGCGACCTCCCTCGGCATGGTCGTCGCCATCGTCATCGGCACCCGCGTGTGGCGACCGTCGAGGCCGCTGGCCTGGTACCTCATCGCGTTCGGGCAGCTGCTGTTCACCGCCGGGGACGCCTACAGCTCCTTCCACGAGTGGGTGCTCGGGCTCGAGGTCCCGTTTCCCTCGATCGCCGATGTCTTCTACCTCGCCTTCTATCCGGTGCTGGCGGCCGCCCTGCTGCTACTGGTGCGCGGCCGGGCTCCCGGTCGCGACGCCGCCAGCCTGATCGACGCCACCATCATCACCACCGGCATCGGCATGCTGTCGTGGGTCTTCCTGATCCGGCCGTATGTCCGGCTGCCCGACCTCAGTCTCACCGAGCGCCTGGTCTCGATCGCCTACCCGCTCGGCGACGTGCTGCTGCTGGCGGTGGCGGTCCGACTTTGGCGGACGGGTAGGCACAGCGCCGTCGCCTCCAGGCTGCTCGCCTTCGGCCTGTTCGCCCTGATGGCCGCCGACACCGTGTACGGCCTCAGCCTGCTCAACGGTGACTGGCAGGCCGGTGGCCCCGTCGACGCCGTCTGGATGGTCTATTTCGCCGCCTTCGGCCTGGCATCCCTGCACCCCTCCATGGTGTCGCTGTCCGAGCCGACCCCGTCGAGCACCAGGCTCACCCGAACCCGGCTGGCGCTGCTGGCCGGCGCCTCCCTGATGGCCCCGGCGGTCCTGGTCATCCAGACGCTGCGGGACGAGCCGATCGACGTGGGCGTGATCGCCGGCGGCTCGGTCGTGCTGTTCCTGCTGGCCCTGGCCCGCATCGGTGGTCTGGCGAGCGAGGTGGCCATGCAGACTGAGCGCAAGCGGGCCATGCAGACGGTGCTGCGGGCGACCGAGCACGAGCGGGTCCGGCTCGCCGCCGACCTCCATGACGGGCCGGTGCAGGAGCTGACCGCGCTTCGGTACGGCCTCACCCGTGCCCGCAACCGCGTCCGGCGCGGCCAGGCCGAGGAGGCCGAGGGCCTGTTGGCCGAGCTCGAGGACGAGCTGGCCTCCGGCGTCACCGGCCTGCGCCGGCCGATGACCGAGCTACGGCCGGCCGTGCTCGACGAGCAGGGTCTCGAGGTGGCCCTGCACAACCAGGTCAGGGCCTTCGAGGCGACCAGCGGCGTCGCCTGCGCCATCGACCGGCCTGCAGGCCCGGCTCGCCCCCGACCTGGAGACGGCCCTGTACCGGGTCGCCCAGGAGACGCTCAACAACGTGGGCAAGCACGCCGGTGCGTCCAGGGTCACCGTCTCGCTGGGGTCCGAGAACGGCTCGGTGCGCCTGCGGATCAACGACGACGGAATCGGCTTCGACCCGGTCGCGGCCAGCCGCCTCCTCGGCGAGGGCCACTTTGGCCTGGCCGGCATGCGCGAGCGAGTCGAGATGGTCGGCGGCCAGCTCAGGATCGACTCCGCCCCCGGCCAGGGCACCACCATCGACGTCGAGATGGCCAACCATCCGGCCGAGCAGCTCAGCACCTGATCCGGGCGCCCTTCAGCGATCCCGGCCCCGGCTGGAGCCCCCCCGGAGGGGGAGCGTAGGCGAGCGTGACCGCGGCCCGCGCTCGGTGTCAGGAACGCCAGGCGGCCAGGACGGTGTCCCGGATGCGGTCGGCGCCGCAGTGTTTGGGGAGGAAGGCGAAGGCGCCGGCGGCTCGGACGGCTTCGGCGGACTCCTCGGTCTCGTAGGCCGAGAGGACGACCACGCGGACGGCCGGGTGATCCTGGACGATCTGCTCGGTGGCCTGGAAGCCGTTGGAGGACGGCATCCGGAGGTCCATCAGCACCACGTCGGGGTGGAGCGAGCCGACCATGGCCACGCCCTGGAGCCCGTCGGGGGCCTCACCGACGACCTCGATGCCGGCGTCCTCGAGCACGCCCCGGATGGCGTTGCGGATCGAGGCGGCGTCGTCCACGAGCAGCACCCGCGGTCCGTCCTGCGCCTCCGGACCCTCGGGCGGCCGGGCCTCGCCCGGCTCCGGTTCCCGGGTCATCGGCGTTTGGTACCCACCTGAATGAGCGTTCAAGCCCGCGTTCCCGGTTCGGTGCGGAACGTCGGCCATGGCGATGACCGCGCCGGCGCCCGTGCGCGGCTGGCTGCTGGTCGTCCACGTCATGTCGCTGTCCCAGATGGGGGGTCAGGCCCTCTCCTCGATTGCGTCGGCCTCCCGGCCGCGCGGGTTTGAGCCTGACGATGGGCGACGACGAGGTCACCGAGCTGCCGGCCGCCCTGCGTCCGCGGCTGGCCGGGTCGGTGGCCCGCTCGGCCCCGGCTCCACCCCTGCTGCGCCGCCTGGAACCGCTGGCCGCGGTCTTCCTCGGGCTCCACGGGGTGATGGTGCTGACCGGCCTGGGCGGGAAGCCCTGGCAGTGGGCCGGGGTCGGGCTGGTCCTGCTGCTCGGCCTGGCCAGCCTCGGCGGACGCGGGCCGGCCTGGATGGTCCCGCTCCGGGCCGGGGCGATCCTGGTCGTCGGGGTGGCGCTCCAGGCGAGCGCCGGCGGGGCCGCAGGGTGGTTCGCGGCCTGGCCGTTCGTGCTGGTCGCGGTGTACCCGCTGGC
>DATABK010000271.1:0-2965 GCA_036259695.1 Actinomycetes bacterium
GGGCAAGGGTGAGCCGCCGCCGGAGGGCAAGGGTGAGCCGCCGCCGGAACGGGCGGCCGACGCCAGGGCCGCCCTGGCCGGGGACCCCGGAGCCCCTGGTGGCCCGGTACCCCTGGTTCCCGCTCGCGGCTGGGTCATCCGGCGACCTGGAAGGCGGCCTGGGTCAGGACCCGGGGGTCGAAGGGGGCGTGGTCGGCGGCGACGAACTCGACCTGGACGACGTGCTGGCCGGGAGGGAGCTGGGGGAGGCGCTGGCGGAGGCCGTAGTTCATGTCGACCAGCTTGCCGTCGACGTGGAGGTGGATGTGGCCCTCGTCGCCCTGGATGCGGGTGGTGGTCTGGTTGACGATCTTGCCGCCGTCCAGGTTGAGGACCAGCCGGGGGCGGGCCTGCTCGACGGTCTGGCCCTGGCGGGGCTCCTCGATCGTCAGCTTGGCCGGGCTGCTGGGGCGGTCGGCGACGGCGGGGGCCGTGGTGGTCCCGGTGGCTGATCCGCCGTTGTCGTCGTCGCCGCCGGAGCAGGCGGTGACGGTCAGGGCGACGACGACCGCCAGGGCGACGGTGCCGAGGCGGCGGGTCCGGGGGCGCTGGGAGCGGCGTTGCACCATGGTGGTTCCTCTACTCGATGAGCTGCTCGAACCGGCCGCCGCGCTGGGTGCGGCCGGCGGTGGCCTCGATCGCGAACGACACGCGGCCCGGTTCGATGTCGATGTTGGCGGCGAAGTGCCCCGGGCCGAGGCGGACGAGTGTCAGCGGCTCGGGCGCGCCGGACTGCCCGGTCATCGTAGCGCGCGCCTTGTCGGCGGGCTGCTCGTCGCCGCTGGGGTTGAAGAAGGTGAAGTGGACGGTGTTGGGGCCGGTGCGGCCGGGGTCGATGTAGCCCTGGAGGGTGCCGCCGGCGGCCAGGGTGATGGTGTAGAGGGTCGGCTGGCCCGGCACCTCGGACACCTTGACCGGCTGCGGGACGGCGCGGGTCTCCAGCTCCATGGGCACGGTGACGGCCGGTCCCGACCCCTCGACCAGGCCGACCACCACCCAGCTGCCGGCGATCGAGAGCTGGCTGCCCTGGCCCCGCCAGGTGCCGTCGCCGGCCCTGGTCAGGTCGAGGGTCGATGGGCCGACGTCCGGCTGGCCGCGGGGAGTGAAGCGCAGAGCGACCCGGGTGGCCGGCCAGTCCTCGCCGGAGTCGTAGTCGGTGACCTTGGCGGTGAAGGTGTTGGGGCCGGCCGTGCCCGGCGTGGCCGTGAGGGCGATCCGCACCGAGGTGGCGAAGTCGCTGCCCTCGACCTGGACGCTGGGCGGGGCCGGTGGCTTGGCCGCGGCCTGCTCGACCACGAACTTGCCCGGCGGGAGCTGGCTCAGGACGGCGGTGACGGCCAGGATGCAGGCGGCCAGGATCACCTCGCCGCGGACGTTGCGGCGCAGGCCGCCGAGGCGCCGGGCCCCGCCGGCCAGGGCAGGCACGATCCGGAAGCGGTTGAGCGCCCCGAGCAGCACCAGTCCCAGGAACAGGGCCACCTTGACGTCGAGGAACCGCCCGTAGGACGACTCGAGCAGGCCCTGCCAGCCCCCCGCCAGGTGCAGGGCGCGGGACAGGCCGGTGACCGCGACCAGGCCGAGGACCGGCGCGGCCAGCTTGGAGAAGCGCACCGCCGAGGCCAGCTGCTCCGGCCGCTCCCGCCCGCGCAGCCCGGTCAGCAGCCAGACCAGCCCGCCGATCCAGGCGCCGACGGCCAGCAGGTGCAGCCACTGCATGAACAGGTTGACGCCGCGCAGCGGCGACGGCCCGGCGGCATGGCCGACCAGCACGTGCAGCAGCATCGTGACCCCGGCGGCGACCCCGACCGCCACCAGCCGCCAGGTGTCGACCCGCGGGTCGGGGGGGCTGTGGACATCTCCCGGCGCATGCCCCGGCCTCCGGCTAGACTCCCCCTCCGGGGGTCCGGCCACGGCGAGGGCCGGTTCCCGTGCGCCCGGGCTGGGCGACGCCGCCTCGGCTGGGCGGCCGAGCCCGGCGGCCAGGAACCAGGTGGCCACGGCTGTGGCCACGACCGCGACGGCCAGGCGGACCAGGCCCTGGCCGGTGGCCGAGGCCAGGAGGGTGGAGAGAGGGGCGTCGATGCGGGCCTGCTCGATCAGGAACCGGGTCACCCCGCCGGCGACGGTGAGGGCGGCGGCCACGGCCAGCAGCACCCTGGCCCCGGGCGGGAGGGTCCGGCCGAAGACGGCCAGGCCGGTGACGGCCCCGCCCACCAGGAGGGTCAGCCCGGCGTAGAGGGCCAGGCGGGCCGCGGTGGCCGGGACGGACGGGGACGGGGTCTCGCCCTGGGGGGCCGCCTGGGCCTCGGGCGTTGCCGTGGGGGCGGCGACGCCGACCCCGAAGGCGAACGAGCCGGCGGTGAGGTGGCCGTCGTCCATGGAGACGACCCGCCAGCTGACCGTGTAGGTCCCGTCGGCCAGGTCGCCGAGGCCGACCGAGAACTGCAGGGGCTCGCCCTCGACCGGGGCGGCCTCGCCCCGCTGGACCGGCTTGCCGCCGGTGTCGAGCACCTGGATGCTCGAGAGGCCGCGCTCGGGTCGCTCGGTGAAGGTGAGGACGACCCGGCTCGGCGCCTGGTCGAGCGACGCCCCGGCCGCCGGGTCGGACTCCCGCAGCAGGGCGTGCGCCCCCGCCGGCACCCCGGCGGCCACCAGCCAGAGCCCGGCCAGCACGGCGACCAGCCCGGCCCGACCCAGCCACCGCCCGGCGCCGGGCCCCGGCACCGGCCCGGCCCGGACCCGCCTGTCCCGGTGGTGCACCGGCGTCAGCTCCTCCGCCGGAGCGCCAGCACGCCGACCCCGATGGCCGCCAGCAGGCCGAGGGCGCCCACGGCCAGGCCGATGGTGGCCATCCGGCGGGCGCCGGCGACCTCGTCGTCGGCCGCCTGGCGCTCGGCGGCCAGGGCGGCGTTGATCCGGGCCGTCT